>JBBJJH010000031.1 GCA_037623315.1 Halanaerobiaceae bacterium ANBcell28 | reverse complement strand
GTATTGAGAAGCTCCATTCTAAATCTTATGTTTGATTTAGGTGGAGAGGTTCACAGGTAAAGATTTATCAGTATTGCCTGGTCTTACTAGCTATGTAATTAGTTTAATAATTATAACTATATTATATCGTTATCGATCACGTCTTTTTAGTCAGTTTGAAATGCTTTTAGTACAGAGAGAAAAACTTGAACATTTGGCGTTTTATGATACTCTTACTAATATACCGAATCGAAAAAAAATTATTGAACAATTAAATCATCTGATATCTAACTCAGCTGAAAATAATAGCAAATTTAGTTTAGTCTTTATTGACCTAAATAATTTTAAAAAAATAAATGATTCTTTAGGACATTATGTAGGTGACCATATCTTACAAAGACTTGTGAAGCGTATAAGTTCTTCCATAACAGTAAGTAATGTTCTTAAGGAAACAGGTTTTGATAGTAAGTATTTAGAATTTGAAGTAACTGAGTCAATATTCATATCTTATCCAAAACATGTGAAGAAAGTACTTCTACAGTTAAAAAGCATGGGTATATCTATTGCCCTTGATGACTTTGGGACTGGTTATTCCTCGTTGAGTTTTCTACAGGATATATCTATTGATGTATTGAAAATTGATAAAGTATTTATTGATAGAATAAGTGAATCTGTCAAGAAAAAAATATTCTTGGTCCTATTATAGAAATGGCTCATCAATTAGACCTTAAGGTAGTCGCAGAGGGAGTTGAAGAGACTAGTCAACTAAATTATTTAAAAGAGAAGAACTGTGATTATATTCAAGGATATTTATTAGCCAAACCTCTTAAGAAGGATTCTTTAGAAGAGATATTAATAAGAGAAGAAGATGAAATTTACCAATATGCTTAAATTTATTGTATTAAAAAACTTAATCTTAATTAGCTGTATAAGAAATAGCTATATAAGAAATAGATATATAAGAATTGGATATATAAGAATTGGATATATAAGAATTGGATATATAAGAAAAAACAGACCTATGGGACAAGTATAAGCTCCTCTTAAGTCTGTTTTTTGATATATTTATAGGAATAAGTAGCCAGATGATTATTGCAATAAATCTTTTATATCTTCTTTGCTCAAAACTATTCCTTTAGCTTTAATCTCCCCATCAATAGCTAATGCAGGGGTACTCATTACACCAGCCTTAGCTATCTCAGTCATATCCTCAACCTTTTCCATTTCAAAGTCAAGGCCAAGTTCTTCTGCGGCCATTTTAGCATTTTTAGCAAGGTTTAGACAGTTCTTACAGCCAGTTCCATAGATACTTATCTTCATTAAGAATCCTCCCTTCATCATGATATTATTATTTAGATTAATAGAAAATTAAACAAATACCCTAATCCGATAATTGATAGAGCTACTACTGTAACAAAAATGATTAATAATTTTGGCTTGATTACTTTACGTAGTATAATCAAAGCGGGTAAGGATAATGCTGTTATTGACATCATAAAGCTTAGACCAGTACCTATTGCTACACCTTTACTTAAAAGTGATTGTACTATAGGTATTACCCCTACTACATTGGCATAGAGTGGGATTCCCAGTATTACTGCAATAAGAACTGCAAAAGGATTACCGGGGCCTGCATATTGAGTCAAAAGATCTTCAGGTGCATAACCATAGATAAATGCCCCAATACCGATGCCTATTAAAACATATTTCCAGATACGACTAACAATATCCTTCACTTCGTTTTTAGCAAAATCAATTCTTTCTTGCATATTTAATTCTTCTATTTCCTGTTTATCTATTGAAATTTGATAGACATATTCTTCAACTTCATTTTCCAGGTGTAAGGTTTCAATAATGATACCACCAATTACTCCTACAAAGATACCACTTAAAAGATAGATTGTAGCTATCTGCCAGCCGAAAAGAGAGTATAACATCACAAGGGCTATTTGATTTACTATTGGTGAAGTTATCAAAAAAGAAAAAGTCATTCCCAGTGGAACTCCTGATTCTATGAAACCAATGAAAATTGGAACAGAAGAACAGGAGCAAAAAGGAGTAACTACACCTAATAAAGAAGCCAGGACGTTGCCAAAAAACTTTGGCTGTTTTTCTAAGATTTTTTTAGTTCTTTCAGGTGGGAAGTAGCTACGGATTAATGAAATGAAAAATATCATTATCGCTAATAAGAACAAAATTTTAATAGTATCATAAACGAAAAAATGAAGTGAATCTCCCAGTCTCGTCCCAGCTTCAAAGCCAAATAACTTATATATTAAAAGATCTGCCAGATATCTAATCATCCTTATTCTCCTTTAACAAACTTTCTCTTGCAACCTGAATTTGTTTTACTATAATACTTTTAGCAAGGTCTAGAATTTTCAAAATTTTTTTATCCTTTAAACGATAAAAAACCTTGAGACCATCTTTGCGACTTTCTAAAATTTGATATGATTTTAGTTTATTTAGATGTTGGGATATATTTGATTGACTTTGTTCTAATTCCTCATAGATTGTACATACACATAATTCTTGATCTTTAAGTAATTCTATAATCTCAATTCTTATAGGATGTGCTAAGCCTTTAAATAGTTGACTCTTTAGTTTGCTTATCATTTTTTCACTCCAAACTATATTAGTATATTATAATATAATTATATAGTTTGGATAACTTTGTGTCAAGAATATATTATGTATATATAACAAAATTTAGATAGTTTGTATTTCTTTCTAAAGATAAAAAAGGTGTCTCAATTGAGACACCTTTTTCCTTGTATGGCTAATCTGGCTTCACAGTATTAATCAAACTCCGAAACTTGAGTATTATAATTAATCAATCTCTATAGCTCCCATAATACAACGTGTATTTATAATGACAGTCTTATTAGATTCTTCATTTCCAATATGCTCATACTTTTTGTTTAAAAGAATGCCTCCACTTTCATTATTAAAAAACTCAATTCCTCCCAGGAAAGTGTTGTTTGTAAAAATATAATTAATATCAGGGTTAAGTTTTACTTCTACGGCCCCCATAATGGCTGTTAGATCCATATAAGTTTCTCCCTCTGGAATTTCTGTATTTCTTAAATCAAGTTCTACAGCACCCATAAAAGCTGTATATTGTGTATTTTCAAGATTTGCTTCACTTTTCTCAATTGCACTCATCACTGCCCATTGACCTTTGTTTGATATTTTGCCTCCGCGAAAGATACTAATACCAATATAGATTAATATAAGTGGGAAAATTAAGTTCCAGATGATTGAGAAATCAAATTCAATAAGATCTAAATTTCTTGCAATTATTCCAGCACCTAGTGCTATAAGTAAAAGCCCCCATATTATATCATTTTTTCTGTACTTGTTTTTAGCATCCCCCATAGTTTCAATTCCCCAGATAATAAAGACAACTGGCCAGAATGTAGTAAGGATTTCGCCTATACTAATGTCTGTTACTCCAAAATTGTTTAATAATAATACAGTACCAATAAAAATAACAATAAGACCCCAAATAATTGATGATTTCATTTTTATTCCTCCCATTTTTCTTTTTCTAATTATGATTCTTTCATAATTAATTTATGCATTATAACTGTAAGTAAATACTACAAAGAGTAAATACCACAAATTTAATTTTACAAATTAATATATTAGATATGGCTAATTTTATATAAATTATACCATATCTAATGATTATAAAGCAATTCTTCATGTCCGATTATACTAGAAATTCTATTTAATATATCTACAATACTCGGATTTAAATATATTGTGAACCTCTCCACCTAAATCAAAGATTTTGATGGAGTTTTCTTTAGGCTTTTTGATAAAATTTGATAACTTAGGAGCTTGCCCTCGTCACTATCTCTTTTTAAATCATAAAGTTGAATTTAATTTAAGCTTTGATTGTGATATAATAAAAATAAAGAAGAAGAGTATTTTAATAAGAGAAATCCAAATTTAAAACTATATATAAAGGGGAGTAAAGATGTTATATAGCCAGAAAATAAGAGAAATCGGACCTGAATTAGATGCATTGAAATTAGGCATGGATTGGGAAATAGAAGACTTAGATAAAGCACAGATAATGGTAAGTAGTACATACGGCTATGGGCATCCTGGTAGTTTTCATCTTGATAAATTAGTGGATACAACACTAAAAAGTTTAGCCAAAAAAGGAGCAAAAGGTGCTTCTTTTATTGTAAGTGATATGTGTGATGGGATAGCTCAGGGACATGATGGGATGAATTATTCTTTAGTGTCTCGTGAGATGATAGCAAATATGGTAGAAATACAGGCAAAAGCTACACCTCATGATGGGATTGTTATGATTTCCTCATGTGATAAGGCCGTTCCTGGTCATTTAATGGCTGCAGCCAGACTTAATATGCCTACTGTTTATGTTCCAGGGGGCTCTATGGTATTAGGAAAAGATGGAGTAACTGTTGATATGACTGCCCGTTATTATGCTCAATATAAAAAAGGAGAGATTCCCAAAGAAAAGTATTTGGAGTCTCAAAAATCAGCATGTCCTTCTTGTGGAGCTTGCCAGTTCATGGGAACTGCCTCTACAATGCAGGTAATGGCTGAAGCATTAGGGCTTGCTTTACCAGGCTCAGCTTTGATTCCAGCAAATAGTGAATATTTACATGAGATGACTGAATTAGCATCATATTATCTAATGAACTTGGTGAATAAAAATATTAAAGTTCAGGATATAGTAAGTGAAGGGTCTTTGCGAAATGCAATAATGATTCATGCTGCTATTGGAGGCTCAACAAACGCTTTACTGCATATACCAGCCATTGCTCATGAATTGGGAATGGAGATAGATGCGGACCTTTTTGATGAGATTCACCGCAAGGTACCATTTTTAGTGAACACAATTCCTAGTGGGGATTATCCTACTCAGTATTTTTGGCATTCAGGAGCTGTTCCTGAAATTATGAAGAGGCTGAGTAAATACTTGAATCTGGATGTCTTAACTATTACAGGTGAAAGCTTAGGAGATAATCTTGAATCGCTCGAAGGATTCTCTTATATGAAAGGGATGGACAAGAAGCCGGAAAATATGCCTGAAATCGATAAGGTGATTTTTCCCGTAGATTCTCCTATTAATGAAGAAGGAGCAGTTGCTGTACTTAGAGGTAATTTAGCACCTGATGGTGCAGTTGTTAAACATTCAGCACTACCTGATGGAATGTTATCTTTTACAGGTAAAGCAAGGGTATTTAATCGGGAAGAGGATGCTATGCAGGCAGTTTTAGATAAGGATATCAATCCTGCTGAGATTATTATTATTCGTTATGAAGGGCCAAAGGGTTCTGGGATGCCAGAAATGTTTTATACAACAGAGGCAATCGCCTCTGATCCAGACTTGGCGAAATCTATTGCTTTAATTACTGATGGACGTTTTTCAGGAGCTACTAGAGGGCCTGCTATTGGACATGTTTCTCCTGAAGCAGTAGAAGGTGGACCGATAGCTTTATTGAAAGACAATGACTTGATTAATATAGATATTAAAAATCGAACTTTGAATATCGTCGGTGTAAAAGGCGAAAAGAAATCTTTAGAGGAAGTAGCTAAGATTTTAGAGAAAAGATATCAGAAATGGGAAAAACCAAAGTTGAAGTTTTTAAAAGGTAGTCTAGGTATATTCACACAATTAGCTACATCAGCTATGAAGGGAGCCTACCTTGAATTAGATCCAGAAAAACGCTAGTGTCTTGTGAATGGGTTTATACGTAAATTCTCTTTTATACACGCTAGGAAAATTTACACCTGAAGGTACTACTTTTTTAAAAGTTGGGTATTAGGCTATTGAAGCCGTCATGGCTAAGTATGCTTTATGCGATAAATTCATCTGCGAAGTAGAGTTATAAAAGACGAATCAGTGATTCTATGCTAAAATGATAAAAAGAGTGGAGGATAAAAGATGATTAAAGGAATAATTACACCAAGTATTACGGTTTTCAATGAAAAAAAAGAAATTAATTATAAAGCTAATCAAGAACATATCGAATATTTGATAGATGCTGGAGTAAATGGTATTTTGTTTCTTGGTAGTATTGGTGAGTTTTTTGCCATGGAAGAAGAAGAGAAGAAAGAATTTATATCTTTTGTAGTTAAGACAGTTCGTAATCGTGTACCTGTTTTAATAGGAACAGGTGGAACTGTAGTTGAGGAAGTAATTGCCTTAAGTCAATATTCAGCTAAAGAAGGCGCAGATGCTGTTGCAATAATTACACCTTATTTTTTTCAATTTAATGATGAAATTTTATATGATTATTATAAAGAGCTAGCTGTAAATGTAGATATAGATATCTTTTTATATAACTTTCCTGCTCGTAGTGGGGTGAATATGGATCCTCAATTGATACATAGATTGGGAAAAGATTTTGCTAATATAGTAGGGATTAAAGATACTATGGATACCATAAGTCATACTAGAGAAATTATTACTAAGGCTAAGGAGGAACTAGATAATTTCGCTGTGCTTTCAGGATTTGATGAATATTTTCTACCTAATTTGATGGCAGGAGGGGATGGTCTAATTGGAGGACTATCTAATGTAGTCCCGTCTTTATTTGCAGAATTATATCAAGCTTATCATGCTAATGATTTTAAAACAATAGCTAAGTTAAGTAATAAAATTAGTATCTTAATGGATATTTACAAAGTCTCAGATCCCTTTTTTCCGGCAATCAAACAAGCTGTAGCAGTAATGGGTCGAAATATAGAGCCTATCTGTAAGTCGCCAATAAAGTCACTAAATACTAAGCAAGTCAAAAAGATCGAAGAGATCATTAATAAAGCACTTTCATAATAAAGCTGTGGCTATTATAATTACTTATTTATAATCTAATGTATGTAATTGCTAAGCATAGTTTTTTATCAGCATAATTATAATAGCCACTTGATTTAACGTGTTTTTACAGATACATTAATATCAAAGTTTCCTATGTCTGTTTTTATTGGAATTGTTATAATATTACTATTAGTGATAATCATAGATTTACCTAGACCTAAAAATACTTCTGGTGGCACTATGTCGCAATGATAATTATATTCAGATAATTTCGTCATAGCATTTCCACTAATTATATTAGCTAATTCTCCTACTGCAGAGCCTACAAATTCATTAAGTTCATCAAATTCCATACCAGCCATCATATTCGCAATAGATAAGGCAAAGTCTTTAGAAAAACTATAAATAACAGAACCAGTTAAATCACCTGTAACACCAATGTTTATATTAGCTTCTAGTGTAGTAATATATTTTTGATGTGATTGGAATAATCCTTTTTGAACTTCAAGTGAAAACATATCTTTAAAAACATTGTCGGCAGCATGATAAAATGGTCGTAGAAATTCTTCCATATTTTTTCCTCCTGTAATAGTAAAAAAATTTATTATTTTTAAATATTACTATATTTAAATATTCGACTTAAATTAAGGAATATCCTTCTTTTATTTAAGATTATATCATTTTTTGATTTGTGATTCTAATATTTTATATAACTATACACTTATATGAAACTTGAGTTTAATACTTTAAATGGAGTTGAGTGCTATGAACAAGACCTTATTAATAAGTATCTTATTTTTGTTTCTTATTATATTTTTTATAACAGTCATAGAAAACGACTTAACTCCTTCTGACTTAATTATTTTTGTTGTAGATAGTTGGCAAGAAGAAGAGTATATAGGTGGAAGAACTATCTATGGGGAGCAGATTACACATGGGTCTAACATTGTTAAAACGATTAAAGGAGAAACGCCAAAGATAAACATAGAGATAGTTCCTTTGGATATATTAGAAGAAGGAAGAGGATCCTATGATGTTTATTTGGGTCATTTGCAAAAGGTAATTAATTACAAAGAAGCTTATCCAGAGAAGAGAGTAATAGTTAATATTAGTCTAGCTTTTTATAATTATGATTCTGTCCATCATGAGCTTATAAAAAAGCTAGAGGAATTAGGAGTTGGAGTTATTGCGGCAGCTGGTAATGACAATTCTTCGATACCTATATATCCAGCTGGCTTTGAAGAAACTATAGCAGTTGCTTCAGCTGCTCGAAGGGGTAAGGCAGAGTATTCTAATTATGGAGAATATATTGATATAGCTGCTAATGGAAACATACGATTTAGTTTTTTAAATTATAATTATGGAAGTATGACTTTTGGAAATTATAGTAGCAGTGGTACATCCCTTGCAGCGCCACGGGTTGCTGGCTTATTGGCAAGTGTATTAGCATATGATGATAAGATTAGTGTTGAGCAAGGTATGGAATTAATAAAGAAAAACTCAGTCTCTATAAATGATGAACTCTTTGAACAAGGTTTCTTAGGTATTGGTCTTATAAATAAACGTAAGGTTCTTAGTTCAATAGATATTTTATATTATTTAAGACAGACTAGTTTTTTACAAGTAATCATATTTTTCTTAGGGATTATCTTCTTTGTTTTTTCAAAAAATAAAGTATTGGACTTTTTTATTATAGGCCTTTTCTTTTTAGTTATTTTTCCTTTGATGTTTTTTATTAAGGATTTTGCTGATATTATAAAAAACAGTAATCAAAATAGAATATATTTTTTCTTGCTTTTACTTATTCTATTTTTAGCTTTAACTATAGTGTTCATTATTAATGAATTTAAAAATGAATATCGTATAAAAAAATACTTAAAAAATAATAGAAATATTAATATAGAATATTTATTATCAGTGGTAATTTCTGATAAAAAAGTATATAATATAATTGAGTTATATTTTCAAAAAAATGAACGATATTATCTTTCTGATTTAATAGATTCTTTTATTGAGCTAGATTTAGAAAAAAAGAGAATTTTAGCAAAAATACTTATATCAATGGAATCAGAAAGAGTAATTGATTCTTTACTGTATTTATTTGAAAATGACTTAGGAAATCTATCACATAATACAAAATTAGTTCTTTTAGAAATTTTTGAAAGCCTTGCTGAAACGGCAGAGTTGCCCCAAGCGATATGCCAGAATATTATTTTAAATAATAATGAGGATACCTGGTTGCGCTATCAAGCTTTACGTACTTTCTTTTATACATATAAAGATAAAAAAGAACTAATCACATTTCTGAAAAGTTTACTTAAAGATAGGGAAGAGTTGATATCTATGGAAGCCAGAGGTTTATTAAAAGAGTTAAATAATTAAAATATGAAGGGAGAGAATTAGAAAATGATAAGAAAAAGTTTTTATATTTTTGCAATTATTATTGTTTTATCAATGGCTTTTGTTTTGAATGTAAGTGCTGAAGTGAGTAATTATGGAGATTTTTTTCAATTATGTAGTGAAGGAAGTTATTATGAGATAAGATATGCTATTAATCATGGTGCAGATTTGAACAAGGTTGATGAAAATGGTGCTACCCCTCTAATGTATGCTGCTAGATATAATAATAATCCTAATGTAATTACTTTATTATTGAATAGTGGTGCTCGCTTAAATAATATAGATGACAATGGACATTCTGCTTTATTTTATGCTTTACATAATAGAAATTCATTTGTACTTGATAGGTTGATTAGATCTGGCATAAATCTTCACGTGATAAATAACAGAGGAGAAAATGCTTTAATATATGCTAGTAGAAGAAATTTAATTAATGGGGTCAGGCGATTAATTAGGGCAGGTATAAATTTAGAGCAAAGAGATAATAATGGTTGGACTGCTTTGATGCATGCTGTAAATAATAATAGGAATAGAATTGTTGATGAACTTATAGAAGCAGGTGCTCGTGTAAACGTAAGAAGTCGTAAAGGGGAAACTGCTTTGATGCTCGCTGTAAAGAAGAATAACCAAAGAAATACTACTCTTTTATTAGAATATGGAGCGAATATAAGTCTTCGTAACAACCAGGATTTAACAGCCTTTTTATATGCTGCTAGATATAGTGACACCGACATATTAAATCTTTTGATTGATTATGGTGCAGATATAGATGTTCAAGATCGTATGGGTTTAAATGCCCTGTCATATGCTGTTAGATATAATGATTCTTTAGAATTAATAAATAATCTCTTATTTAATGGTGTAAATCCTAATCAAATGGATGTTAATGGTGTAAGTCCTTTAATGTATGCTATCAGATATAGCAATAGAATAAATATAATTAAACTTTTAATTGATTATGGTGCCAATCCAAATGCTAGAGGATTATATAAAGGCGTTACGCCTTTGATGTATGCATTAACACATACTAATAATCAAAATCTAATATATACATTATTAGAAAAAGGAGCAGATCCTATAGCTAGAGATAATATGGGCAAAAGGGTTGTCGATTATCTTGAAGACAATGATAATCTAAAAGGAACTAATCTTTACTGGGATTTATATTATCTTGAGCCAGAGCGGGAGAAAATCAACTATTTAGCCTATAAAGATACAGAAAGAGCTGCCATGTTAGCGGCAGTTATACCTTCAGCAGGGCATTATTATGCTGGTAATTGGTCTCGCGGTTCTCTTTTTCTTATGGGAGAAGCGGCTAGCTTAATTATCGCTTTTAATCAAGAAGATACTAGAAATCGGAATATATTCTTAGGAGCTTTTGCTGCATTGAAAATATGGGAAATATATGATGCTACACAGGAAACGGAAAAATATAATGATTTTGCAGAAGAGTTTAATGAAGAAGCTCGAAATTATAATAAAGGCTTAGAATAATGCAAAAAAGCACTTGACAAATTAGCTTTTTTTGTATATATTTAAGTATAAATATTCTTTACTTAAAAATCAAAGAAAAAAGTATAAATATAATAAAGACTATGAACGGGAGTAGTAGTTTAGTATCTTTCTTCAGAGAGAGGGGTTCATCGGCTGGGAGACCCTTTAGAAAAGACTAAGCGAAGTCGTCCGGGAGTTTTCTGGCTGAAGCATCGATAGTTAGGCCAGAACGGTTTAACCGTTAAGGGGAATAAGAGCTATCCTTCACTTTAGATCTCAAGTATTTATGTATAATTGGATTTATGTGATAGCAGTATAAATGGCTGTATATATTGAAAGCAGTATATATTGAAAAGTATACTTGTATTTAATATTGATATTTTGCTAGTGATAAAAGAAATTTAGGATAGAACTAAGGTGGTAACGCGAAAAGATCCTCTTTCGTCCTTATATAGGATGAGGGAGGATTTTTTAATGTTTAGAAATCAAAGTTTTTAGCTGTTTTCAAGCAAGAAAAATTACAAAAGATCGTTAATTTAAGGAGGCTAATAATATGATAGATTTAGCAAAAACTTATAATCCAGATGAGGTTGAAGAGAAATGGTATCAAAAATGGGAAGAAAAAGCTTATTTTGAGGCAGCTTTTAATCCTTCTAAGGAGTCTTATAGCATAGTAATGCCACCACCAAATATTACAGGACAACTACACCTAGGCCATGCACTTGATAATACATTACAAGATATCCTTACAAGGTGGAAGAGGATGCAGGGGTTTAATACACTTTGGTTACCTGGAACAGATCATGCCAGTATAGCTACAGAGGTTAAAGTAGTGGAAAAAATGAGGGAAGATGGTTATGAGAAAGATGATCTTGGTAGAGATGGCTTTCTAGAAAGAGCCTGGGAATGGAAGGAAGAATATGGAGGTAGAATTACCAAACAACTTCGTAAAATAGGTTCTTCATGTGATTGGTCACGAGAACGTTTTACTATGGATGAGGGTTGTTCTCAAGCGGTTAAAGAGGTATTTGTAGAACTATACGAAAGAGGACTCATTTATCAAGGAGACTATATTGTAAACTGGTGTCCTGATTGTCATACAACTCTTTCTGATGTTGAGGTGGAACATGAGGATCATAGTAGTCATATCTGGCACTTAAAATATCCACTTAAAGATAGAGATGAATATATAGTTGTTGCTACAACTAGACCAGAAACAATGCTTGGAGATACAGCTGTGGCCGTAAACCCACATGATGAAAGGTATAAAGATTTAATTGGCACAAGTGTTGTACTGCCATTAGTGAATAGAGAAATTCCAATTATTGCTGATGAATTTGTAGATAAGGAATTTGGAACTGGTATGGTTAAGGTTACTCCTGCCCATGATCCTAATGACTTCGATATGGGGCAAAGACATGATCTCGAAATTATTAAAGTTATTGATGAAGATGCAAATATGACAGAGTCAGCAGGGAAATATGCAGGTATGGATCGTTATAAATGCAGGGAAGAGATAATCAAGGAATTGAAAGAAGCAGGATTACTTGAAGATATAGAAGATTATGATCATGCAGTTGGTCAATGTTATCGTTGTGATACTGTAATTGAACCTTTAGTTTCTAAACAGTGGTTTGTAAAAATGCAACCCTTAGCTGAGCCGGCTATTAAAGCAGTTAAAGATGGTGATATACGCTTTGTACCTGAGCGTTTTGATAAAGTGTATCTCAACTGGATGGAAAATATCCGTGATTGGTGTATATCTAGACAGTTATGGTGGGGCCATCGCATTCCTGTATGGTATTGTCAAGATTGTAATGAAGTTATCGTTAGCAAGGAAGATGAAGTGACAGAATGCCCAGCCTGTCAAAGTAAAGACTTAAAACAGGATGAGGATGTGCTCGATACCTGGTTTAGTTCTGGTCTCTGGCCTTTTTCAACACTAGGCTGGCCTAAAGATACTGAGGAGCTTAAGTTTTATTACCCTACTGATGTATTGGTAACCGGTCGTGATATTATCTTCTTCTGGGTAGCTAGAATGATTTTTATGAGTCTAGAATTTATGGATGAGATACCTTTTAGTGATGTTTATATTCATGGCTTAATCAGAGATTCGCAGGGACGTAAAATGAGTAAATCATTGGGTAATGGTATTGATCCATTAGAAGTAATAGATAAGTATGGATCTGATGCTTTACGTTTTACTTTAATTACAGGAAATACTCCAGGTAACGACATGCGGTTTAGAGAGGAAAAATTAGAGGCTAGTCGTAATTTTGCAAATAAAATCTGGAATGCTTCCAGATTTATATTGATGAATATTCCTGATCTGGATTTTGATAATATTAGTGAAGATGATCTTGAATATACTTTAGCTGATAGATGGATTATTAGTCGTTTAAATAAGGTTACTAAAGAGGTAGAAGAAGCGCTTGCTAAGTATAACTTTGGTGAAGTTAGTAAAACATTATATGACTTTATATGGAGCGAATTTTGTGACTGGTATATTGAGCTAATAAAGCCACGATTATATCAAGATCAAGATCTAAAAGCTAAGAAAACAGCCCAATACGTTGGAATATTAGTATTGGAAAAAATATTACGTTTATTACATCCTGTTATGCCATTTATCACCGAAGAAATCTGGCAACAACTTCCAGGGACGACTGAAAGTATTATGTTAGCAAACTGGCCTGCAGTAGTTGAGGCAGAGATTGACCAGGAAGTAGAAGACAAGATGAATTTAAGTATGGATATAATTAAGGCTATTAGAAATATACGAAATGAGATGAAAGTAAACCCAGGAAAGAGAATTAAAGCTATCTTGAATGTTCCTTCTGATAAGAAAAGTATAGTTGATGAAGCATATGACTATATTAAAGACCTTGGACGCATAAAAGAATTGACTATAGCGGAAGATTTAGCAGATAAACCAGATAAGTCTTCTACTGCTATAACTTCTGGAGTCGAGGTTATTCTACCACTGGAAGGTATGGTAGATCTTGATAAAGAAATTGAACGTCTAGAAAAAGAGTTAGGAAATGTATTTGGAGAAATTAATAGAGCAAAAGGTAAACTATCTAATGAAGGCTTTGTAAATAAAGCTCCGGCAGAATTAGTTGATCGTGAAAAAGAGAAATTAGAAGAATATCAAGAAAAACGAGATATGTTGCAGGAGCGTTTGGCTGAGTTAAGTTAATTATTTGTAAGGGAGAGTTTAATATGGAATATCGTCGCTTAGGAAAAACTGAATTAGAAGTTTCGCATATAAGTTTTGGTGCTTTACAATTAGGTGGAGTACCGCAGGATGAAGTAGATCAATTAGTCTCATGTGCTCTGGAAAATGGCATAAATTACATTGATACTGCTAGAGTTTATGGAGACAGTGAGGTGAAATTGGGCATTGCTCTTGAAGGTCGTAGGGATGAAGTAATAATTTCAAGTAAAGTTATCTCACGGGACCTTCATAGTTTTAAAGAGGATGTAAAGACTATACTATCTAATCTAAAAACAGATTTTCTAGATATTTTATTTGCTCACGATGTTAGTACTATGAAAGAGTGGCAAGAGATAAGGGATAATGGTGTTCTTGATTTTATGAAA
Organism: Halanaerobiaceae bacterium ANBcell28; assembly: GCA_037623315.1. Classification (GTDB taxonomy): domain Bacteria; phylum Bacillota; class Halanaerobiia; order Halanaerobiales; family DTU029; genus JBBJJH01. Next base: position 24,724 of record JBBJJH010000031.1, on the reverse strand, counting down.
GAGAAGAAAAAAGAAGGTGTTATAAATCATCTGGCTATATCTACTCATAGTATAGAAGTAGGAGAAGTAATGCTTCAAGAAGGCCCTTTTGAATTAGTAATGTTGGCTTATAATGCTGCAAATACTCAAGTAAGTGAAAATTTGATTCCTCTTGCTAAGGAAAAGGATATGGGTATTGTTATTATGAAGCCTTTTGCTGGTGGAATTTTAACTGAGGCCAATAGTCGTAATTTAGGATTTGATATAAAAGCTGAGGAAAGCCTTCGCTTTGCAGCAAGCCACCCTGACATTACTACAGTTATTCCTGGACTTGATAAAATGGAATATTTAAAAACTGCTTTGAAAGTAGCTGAAATGCCAGTTTTAACTTCTTCCCAGCAACAAAAAATTAAAGAAAAAGTTGAGATAAAAAGTGAACATTATTGTAGGGGTTGTGCATACTGTTTACCATGCCCTGTTGAACTTGATATTCCATCATTATTAAAACTATATAATAGGATAGAAGCATATAATGGAGTGAATTGGGCACAGATGCATATGATTAGAGAAGAATATGAAAAATTAGAAAAACAGGCAGATATCTGTGTCGCTTGTGATAATTGTACAGATAAGTGCCCATATAATCTACCTGTAGCTGAATTGTTAAGCAGGATGAAAGGGACAATGTCTTAATCAGGACAAGTATAATACAAGTTCATGTTAATCACTTAGAAAATTTTACTAATAATTAATGTGATTACTAAAACTACTCCAAATTCTACGTTAAGGCTTGCCATTTTTAGATCAATACCTATTAAGTCTTTTTCTCCACGAGCATAATAGATAGTTTTAATTCTATTAATTGCTATTGGTGTAGTTATAAAGGCAAGTAATGTCCACATAGGTAGTAGTTTAAAATAAATCAAAATCCCTAATGATAAATATGCAGAACTAACTAAAAAATAGTAGTAATACTTGGCCGCTTTCATTCCCATTCTTACTGGGGCTGTAAGTAGGCCATTTTTTTTATCATTCTCATAGTCTCTTAATTCATTTGAATGTTGCATACTGGTTATTAAAAAACTAACAGGGATACCAACCCAAACTGGATACCAACTATGGATACCTGTTTGTATGTAAAATATACCCCAGACCATTATTACTCCCATCCATAAAAATATAGAAGGTCCTCCTAAACCATAATATTTATAGCTTATAGGTTTTGCTGTATAGAAGAATCCAGCTAATGCTCCAATTGTTCCAATTAAAAATATAATCCAAGTACGATAAAAAGATAGATATATTCCAAATGGGATACTGGCAAAAAAACAACTTAGACCTACAATATAGAATTCACGTGGGCTTATAAGGTCTCTTACTCGGTTTAAGCCACTTGAACTTATTATATCCCCAGTATCAATACCTAATAAATCATCATAATAATCATTTATTAGATTAGTTCCTGTATGTATTAATATTAAAGGAATCATGCTTATAATATGTAGAGTCAAATTAAAATTTCCATAATAAAATGCTAAAGCAGCTCCGATACTTGTTGAAACTGTTGTTGTTGCAAAACCGAAAGGGCGAATTGCTATAAACCATGCTTTTAATTTGGATTTCATTTTTTTACATCCTCTTTTCAAATTTTTTTAATATAATTCCCCATAGTAAGTACTTTATGCATAAAATTTTTTTAATAAAATCAAATAAATAAAAAATAGAAGGGACTGTTTTAATTCCTGAAGGAACTTTTAATATCGGACATGGTATAGACCTTTATGAAGGTGTAAGTATTGTTGGCGAAGGGATGGATGAGTCTGTTATTAAAAATATAGCGGCTTCAGGGTTTACTAGGAATTCCTTCATCGCTAATTCTAGACATTATTCTGACGATAGGATTTTAGGTATTGAAATTAAAGATTTAACATTTGATATTGATATGTATAATTTAGATACCTGGATTGGTGGTATCTGGATTGAAGAGTATTTTAAAGATTTAACTATAGAAAGAGTACGCATGACTAATGGTGGAGGTAATATCATTCGTCTTATGAAAGATTCTGTTATCAGAGATTCTATTTTTGATAACATGGATGGTCGTGCCCTTTCAACAGGTTGGGAAAACAGGCCTAATTTAAGATTCAGAAACAACTTGATTGAAGACAATCAGTTTATTAGAACAGCTGATGCTCCAACTGGTCCTGGAATCAATTTCTCTAGAGCTGAAGACAATATCTTTAGGGGAAATGAATTGATAAATATAAACCCAGGTGGGGATTCTTATGGTGGTATTCGCTTACCAAACGATAGCCATAGAAATCTAATTGAAGACAATGTAGTTAAGAACTTCCCTCGTGGAATATGGGTAATGAGTGGTTCTCAGGATAATGAAGTAAGAGCTAATACTGTTATTGATTCTTCTATAGTTGCTTTATTTATGAATAATAGTCATGAGGATACAATACCTACTAGCGGTAATATATTTGCAAACAATATTATTATTCAAGAAAATCCAGAATATGAAAGCAACCCTCCTGGACTAATTCATTTGCATGAGGATCATGATAATATGCTTAGAGATAATACAGTTGAAGGTAACAAAATAACTATAAGTGCAACATATTACGAAAATTTTAAAGCTAATATTCAAGCAAATGAACGTGATTGGAGTTATGAGTTAATTGAGGACGTAGTCTTATTGGCTCAGGGTGCAGAATTAGAGTCTAGAAATAATGTAGTAAGAGATAATGAACTTATTGTCTTAGATGACCCATTTTATATTGAAATAGAAAATGTAGCCGATGGTGAAACTTACAATGATCCTGTACAGCCAGTAGTAAGTATTGTAGATGAAGATGGTGAAGAACTTACTAATATAAGTTATGAAATGACTTTAAATGGAGAAGAGTATACTGGTGAAGAAATTGATGTACATGGAAGTCATACATTAAGAATCGAGGCTAGTGGAGAGCAAAACATTAGAATAATGACTGTTAGATTTGAACTGGATCTCTTTGAAATTGCAATTACAGATGTAGAAGCAGATAAGGTATATGTTGACAAAGAAGTAACTCCTCTTGTTACTGTCAATAACAAAGGATCAGAAGATGTGGATTATGAAAAAGAATTACTATTAATTCAAGGAGAAAATGATGCAATTATATATGATGGTTCTCCAATAAGTGATTATGATAATTATCAATTAATAGTTAATCTTAAACAAAATGGAGATGTAGTACTAAGTAGGTCACTTGAGTTTGAGATAGTTAGAGAAGCAAATTTAGAATTGCATATTAACAATATTACTGAAGGTGAAACTTATTATACATCAATAGTTCCCGAGATAATAGTACTTAATGATGGTGATGATGTAACAGATGATGCTGATATTTATATCTCTTTAAATAATGAACAATTCTTACCTGGAACTGAAATTGAAGAGATGGGATATTACCTCTTGGAAGTTGAAGCTTTCTATAATGGTGGATATGGTATTACTACAGTTGGTTTTGAAGTTCTTGAAGATGGTGTAGTGGTATTTGATTGGTTTGAGATAGAACATGATAGATATTGGAATGACGGTGGTTGGACATGGGATCGAGAAACATCTAATATCATTCATAATGAGAATTTAGATTATGTAAAAACAGGTTTAAGTAGTATGGAAATTGTAAGAGATGGCTGGGTAAGTGATGCTAGAATCAGAAATTGGCATCGTAATTGGCCGGAAGATTGGGCAGATTATAGTGAATTTAGTTTCTGGGTTTATATTGAAGATGTGAGTGAATTATATCATGGTTTTGTTATACAGTTCCATGGTGGAAGTTCACCTTATGAGCTAGTACCAGTTGATAGCTTTGAAGATGGTTGGAACGAGATAGTTATTGATTTAAATGATTTAGGAGTAGCTGATGTTGGCTGGGTTGAAATCATATTGCGTGATGAAACTCCGCAAAATTGGTATATGGATAAAGCTCTTTTAAGAAAATAAATAATACAATATAGTTACAAAAAGGCCAGGTCATTTGATCTGGCCTTTTTGTATATTCAAATAAAAATAAAAAAATTAAAAGAAAAAACAAATAAATATAATAATAAATTCTTGAGATAAACTTTCTTTTGTTGTATAATAAATTTAAGCTTTATTATTTTTCAAATAAGGTCAAGCGCTTTATCATCTACAATATTATATATTGTCAAATTAAAATTGGAGGGGAATACATATGATTAGTAAGAATAATGCTATTTTATTTCTAGTTTTTTTAGTGTCTTTATTAATAAGTCAGTCTGTATTTGCTATGGAAGTAGCAGATACTATTGAAGATTTACAGCAAATAGAAGCAACTGATGGTATGCTCATTGAGGTAAGTGGCTACCATGAAGCTAATGATGGTGGTGGAGGAACATTTCTTTTTGATGCTAGTAGTAGTGAGTGGGCAGATAGAGGGATGATTATTAGATCTAGCAAAACAAGAGAAGGAAGATGGCTAAGGCAGAAAGAAGATGGGGAAGCTATAAATATTAAATGGTATGGAGCTCGTGGTGATGGAGAGTCTGATGAATATACCTCAATAGACTCTGCTATTAGTTATTTTTTTAGTAGAGAAAAAGAAGGAACTATTTTCTTTCCTGAGGGAACTTATCGTATTTCCTGGAACCTTGCTCTGTATGAAGGGGTTAGTTTACTTGGAGAAGGAATGGATCTTTCTGTTATTAAAAATACTGGTCTAGGTTATACACGTAATTCCTTTATCAATACTACTCATCATCATTCTGATGATAGAAACCTAGGGATGAAGCTCTCAGACCTAACAATTGATGTGGATATGTACAATATCGGGAATTGGATTGGTGGTATCTGGATTGAAGAACCTTTCCGCAATCTAACAATAGAGCGTGTTAGGCTAACAAACTCTGGTGGAAATATTATTCGCCTAATGAAAGATTCCCTTATTGTCGATTCGATTTTTGATAATATGGATGGTAGAGCTATATCTACAGGTTGGGAAAGAAGACCTGATTTAAGATTTAGGAATAATGAAATAAGAAATAATCAGTTTATAAGGACAGCTGTATCTCCAACTGGACCAGGGATTAACCTTTCTAGAGCGGAAGATAATATAATAGTTGATAATGAGTTAATTAATATTAATCCTCCAGGAGATACATATGGTGGAATTCGTTTACCAAATGATAGTCATAATAATTTAATAGCGGGTAATACTGTAAAGAATTTCCCTCGTGGAATTTGGGTGATGAGTGGATCCCAGAATAATGAGGTTAGAGGAAATACAATTATAGATTCCTGGATTGTAGCTTTATTTATGAACAATAGTCATGAAAGAAATATTCCTACAAGTGATAATATATTTGCTGATAATAAAGTAATACAGGAAAACCCGGCTCTATTAGATAATGGTGTTCCAGCATTAATTCATCTACATGAGGATTTTACTTATATGCTTATAAATAATTCTGTGATAGGGAATGAAATGATAATTAGCGAAGCCTATAGAGATGCCTTAGATAGAGATAAAAGGGGCCGACAACATGGTGCAGAATATATTGATGAATATATTTATTTATCAAATGGATCTCAAGTAGATGATAGGAATAATCAAGTCTATGATAATATAGTGACTATCATAGAAGATTAATTAAAAAAACCACTTAATATTATTTGCTTAAAAGCGTAGTCATATAATAAATGACTAAGTTTAAAATATAAATGTATCAAAGAAGGGAGTGAAATTCTGATTCTATAATCAGATTAAAAACATGAACAAAGAAAAATATAAAAGGGGAGATTTTACTCTTCCAGGAGAAGCAGGATATGAAGATTTAACCCTTGAGTTAGCACAAAGATGGGGTGCTGATGTTATTAGAGATAGTGATGGTACCGTATTGTCAGATAAAATTCTATCTATGGATTTTGACATATATTCTACACTATGTCTGGTAAGAGCTGATAATGAATGGGCTAAGAATAATAGAGATAAATTACAGCAAAATTTTCTTATGACTGAACCTGTTATTGCAGAAGAAGATACAGTGGAAATTAGATTATTGGATGGGTATTTTGATCAACAGTTTGAAGTAAACTTCAATGATGATCCCAAAGAATGGTGGCAGGTATTTGATAGAACTAGTAATAAGGAAGTGCCAGTGGAGGATTGGCAATATGATCAGGAGAAAGGAACTGTTATAATCAATAGTGTTGAAAAGTGGCATAAATACACAGTAAACTTTTTAGCCTATCGAGTATGGGAAGCTATCTCTATGTACAATCATATTACCAATGACTGGGGAGATAGAGAACATCAGATGCCTATAGATCCTATTTATCCAGAAGCACAGGAACACATCTTGAAATATCTAGAAAAATGGCTTAAAGAGCATCCTAATACTGATGTTGTTCGTTTTACTTCCATGTTTTATAATTTCACCTGGTTCTGGGGTGACGATCCCAATTTAAGGTTTAGATATGCTGACTGGGGTTCTTATGACTTTACAGTAAGTCCTCAAGCCTTAAGGGAATTCGAAAAAGAAAAAGGCTATCGTTTGGAATCAGAGGATTTTGTAAATCAGGGTAAACATAACCTTACTCATAATGTACCGTCTGAGAGGTATAGAGAATGGATGGATTTTGTAAATAGTTTTGTAGTTAGATTTGGTAGAGAGTGTACTGATCTGGTTCATAAATACAATAAAAAAGCCTATGTTTTCTATGATGATCACTGGGTAGGTATTGAGCCATATGGCAAGAGATTTAAAGACCTTGGATTCGATGGAATTATTAAATGTGTATTTAATGGTTTCGAGGCCAGAAAATGTGCAGGAGTAGAAACGGATGTGCATGAATTGAGACTACATCCTTATTTATTCCCAACAGGTTTAACTGGAGAACCAACCTTCAAAGAAGGAGGAGACCCTACAACAGATTGCAAAAACTTCTGGGTTAATATTAGAAGGGCTTTGATTAGAAAGCCTGTAGATAGAATTGGTCTTGGTGGTTACTTACACCTTGTACAACCTTTCCCAGATTTTGTGGATTATGTAGAAGAGCTTACAGAAGAATTCCGGTTCTTAAAAGAATTGCATAATGATGATAAGGCATATACAGCACCATATAAAGTGGCCATTCTAACTGCCTGGGGTAGCTTGCGTTCTTGGATTTGTAGTGGCCATATGCATGAACATCCAGAGTTAGAACTAAACCATATTATTGAAGCCCTTTCTGGCTTGCCAGTTGATGTGGAATTCATTAGCTTTGATGATATTCTAAATAAGGGTATAGATGATGAAATTAAAGTAATTATTAATGCTGGCCATATTAATAGTGCCTGGAGTGGAGGAAGTAATTGGGATAATCCACAAGTCGTAGAGAAACTTACTAAATGGGTAGCAGAAGGTGGTGGTTTTATTGGTGTAGGAGAGCCTTCGGCAACATATGAAGGAAGCCAATATTTCCAGATGTCTCATGTATTAGGTGTAGATAGAGAAATTGGACAAACTATTTCTCATAATAGATATGAGTATACTAAGTTGGATCAACACTTTATTCTGGAAGATCTAGAAGAAGTGGATTTTGACAAAGATAATGTTGATAATATATATGTGCTTGGTAAAAATACAGAGGTATTATTGGATGAAAATAATTCTCCTAAACTTACTGTTAATAATTTTCTGGAAGGAAAAGGAGTCTATTTATCTGGCTTTAAATTTAAAAGCCAGAATGTTAGGTTACTACACAGAGCTATTGCCTATGCAGCATCTGGAGAAAAAGATTTTAATAATTATCTAAGTACAAATATATATACTGAGGCTGCTTATTATCCAAATAGCAAAAACATGGTAGTGATAAATAATAGCGATCAAGAACAAAAGACTATAGTATATGATGCTTCAGGTAATAGTAAAGAAATTACCGTAGCGCCATATGGTAAAAAAGTAATAAAAATGGCTTAGTATTTTTTAAGAATTGTAATACAATTCTTAAATAGTATGCTAGTACTTATTGTCATCCTAGTAGATGATAATAAGTACTTTTTAATATCAGGAATTTATATATTATTATGTGATTTTATACATTTACAGAATTTTAATTAATTTTAAATAAGATTGTGTAAATTGCTTTAAATAATGTGTTAATTTATTTGGATTTGTATATTGCTTTACTTTTTTATTAAATAACGTTTATTTAGAAGGAATTTTCGTTTTTTTGTCGAACTATTTCTTTATAGATGACTATATAAAATAGAGATATAATTTTTGTGAATTTATAAAATTATGAATGATTAAAGGAAGGTGTTAGATAATGACAGGTAAAGGTTTATATCAGGCTATTTTCTCTTATGATCATTCGCAAGTAGACAAGAATTATATAGAATATATTAATGAAATAATATTGGAAGAATTCAAATTCCAGGAGTTTATGTTTTTCGAATTATTAGAAAATAATGCACATTTGTCTTTTACGTCATTAAATTTAGATAATTATAGTATTGATATTAGCAATTTTACTAAATATGATTTATTTAAAAATACAATATATAATAAAGAATTAATTTTTATAGAAGGAGATTTACTCAAATCACTACATAAATTTATAGTTAATAGTTCTCCAAACATATTGGATGATTTCGATAGAATAATTGTAGTTAATGTATCAAATAAGCCTAAATTAGAAGCTTTTATTTTGTTATTTTTAAAAGATGATACAGCGCTTAAGCAAGGAGAAATAGAAAAGCTTGAATTTATTTCATCTTTTCTTAAGCCAGTCTATAGAAACTATTGTATTGAAAAAGAAGCAAAAGAAAATATTTCTTTGTTTAAAGAACAAGAAGAAGAATTAAATATTATTTTTAATTCTGTTCCAGCTATAATTTTTTATAAAGATCTAAAAAAACGACTCATTAGGGTAAATGATGCCTATGTTAAAAAAATTGGCTTAAGTAGAGAGCAAATATATATGAAAAAAGATCAAGAATTTTTTCCAAAAGAAGATGCTAATAATTATAATAAAGACGATGATAAAGTAATCAAGGAAGGAAAGGTTCTTAAAAATATTGTTGAAAAAATAGATGGTCCAAATGGTCCAATATGGGTACGGACAGATAAGGTACCATTTCGTGATCTTAACGGGAATATTACTGGTCTTATTGGTGTTTCTATTGATATTACAGAAATAAAAAATGTGGAAGAAAGACTTAAGCTAACAAATAAGGAGTTGCAGGAAACAAATGCTAAATTAATAGAGATTTATGAAGAGTTATCAGCATCAGAAGAAGAGTTAAGAAGTCAAAATGAAGAGATTGTCGAAAACAGAAAAATGCTTTCTGAAAGTGAAGAAAGATATAGAATGTTAATAGAAAATGCTGAAGATGCTATCTTTAATATAGATTATTTTGCTAATTTTATTTCTGTAAATGAAGCTTTTGAAACAGTATTTGATTTATCTAGAAAAGAGATTATAGGGAAAAATTTATCGTCATTTGTCAATGATAAAGAAAACTACAATAATTGGTATATTAATTACAAAAAAGTGATCAATACATGTAAAACAGTTAAATCAATATATAAATATATAAATAGATCTGGAGAGGAAAGGACTTATGAACTTACTCTATTACCTGTTAAATCTAATGGGAGTATTACTAATATAATCGGTACAAATCATGATATTACAGACTTAATTGCCAAAGAAAGAAAAATAAAAAAATTAGCCTATTATGATGAAATTACAGGTATTTATAATAGGACTTTTTTCAAGGAAAAAGGTAAAGATATATTAAATAAATATCTTAATTCTGGTGAAAAATTGGGTTTTTTCTTTATTGACTTGGATAACTTTAAAAAGATAAATGATACACAAGGACATCAAGTAGGTGATTTACTTTTAAAAGAAATGGCTGAAAGATTAAAAAAAATATTTGCTGATTCTATACTTATTGCGAGAATGGGTGGAGACGAATTTGCTGTTATTCATAAAATGAATACAAATGTAGAATTAAAAAGTAAAGCAAGTAAAATTTTAAACATTATAAGAGAACCGTGCAAAATTAATGGGTTGATGTATTATCTATCCTGTAGTGTTGGTATTTCTATTTTTCCCGATCATGGAAAAACCTTTGAGGATTTGCTAAAATATGCTGATACAGCAATGTATAAAGCGAAAGAAGCAAATAAAAATACCTATAAAATATTCAATAAAGACATGATGAAGGATAGTGAAAGGAAATTGGAACTTGAAACAGAACTTCGTAATGCTCTAGAAAAAGGTGAAATGGACATTCACTATCAAGCTATAATAGAGAGTTATACTGGAAATATTATTGGATTTGAGGCATTAATGAGATGGAATTCCAATATATTTGATAAGGTTCCTCCATCTGTATTTATACCAATTTTAGAAGAAACTGGTTTGATTATACCTTTTGGTGAATGGATTATGCTAAATGCATGTAAACAAACTAAACAATGGCAAAAAAAGTTTTCTAAAGATTATTATATATCTGTTAATGTTTCTCCTATACAACTAAAACATAAAGATTTTTTAAATAGTGTAAAAAAGATATTAGATAAGTGTAATTTATCTCCTGAAAATCTAGAGATAGAAATTACTGAGAGTATTTTTATAGAGGATATGTATACTGCTATAAATAAATTAAAAGAATTACAGTCGATTGGTGTAAGAATAGCCTTAGATGATTTTGGTACTGGTTATTCTTCTCTTAATTATTTAAGAACTTTGCCAATAAATAAAATAAAAATTGATAAATCTTTTGTAGATGAGATAGGAAAGGAACTTAGCAAAGAATCTGTATTAGGATCAGTGATTTCTCTGGCCCATGATATGAAGCTTAAGGTTTTAGCAGAAGGAGTTGAAACCAAAGCTCAAGAAATATATTTAAAAAATAAATCTTGTGATTACCTACAAGGTTATTATTATTCTAAGCCTTGTGAAGCGAATCATATCGATAATATACTATAATATTGCTTTACCCTGATGAGAATCATTTCATCAGGGCTTTTGCTGCTATTTTAGTTTTTTCTTCAGATGTAATAATAAACACTTGATTATGTTCATGTATCTCTTTACTTCCTCCAGGAATTATTAAATGATCCTCGTCCTGATCATATATACCAGCTATAATACAGTCTTCTGGAAAGTCAGAGTTTTGTACTATATCAGATATACTTTTACCAGCACATTTGGCTTTTTCTGGAATGGTAATAATTGAAATTTCTGCTTTGCCATCACCAATGGATCCTATCTTTCTTATTTCAGGTTCCTCAATATCCATGAAGAATTTGTTTACAATCATATCAGTAGTTGATCCAATATTACTTGCTCCTGCTAATTTATAAGCACTCTTATATTCTGGTTCTCTCATCCGTACAAGTATTTTATCTACACCAAAGTTTTTAGCTAGTAGGGAAAAAGCTAGATTATCAGAGTCATGTCGCATTACACCTAGGGCTACATCGCATTTTTCCATTCCTGCTTCTTTTAAAGTAGATATTTGAGTAGCGTTAGCATTTATAGTTATAGCTCCATAGTTTGAATATATTCTTTCACAAGTTCGTTGATCTGTATCAATTACAATTACGTCATGCTTTTTTACTAATTTACTTGCCATTGTTCTTCCAACAATCCCTCCACCAGCTATTATTATATACATTGATATCACTCCTTGTTTTTAGTCTTATTGAGATTTCCAGGTGTTCTTAGAGAAGAGTATAAACAATGGTAAAATTTCCAGTCTTCCTGCTAGCATAGCTATCATATATGTTAGCTTTAATACTGGAGCTAAGTCTGCCATATTTGGATCACCATAATGTGGACCTATATTACCAACGGCAGAGAACATTACAGATAAGGATTGAAAAGCATCCATATTAGAGAAAAAAGAACTAATCAATCCACCACATACTATTACGAGTACCCACGCAAATAACATAGTTGCAATACGATAAATTTCTTCTGTGTCGATAATATTTTGATCTAATGTAACTGGTAAAACGCTATGTGGAGGATAATACGTTTTTTTAATTTCTCTACTAAAAAGTCTTTTAAGTATAACTATTCTTAAGACTTTTACTCCTCCAGAAGTTGAACCTACGCTACCTCCAATTAACATTAAGATTAGAAAAGCTTGTCTTGCTACTACTGGAAAAAAACTCGAGCTAATTTCTTGGGTTTCATATCCTGCTGTAGTTAATATAGAAACTACTTGAAATAAGACTGTTCGAAATAAATTTTCCAAGTCTTTTAGATGCTCTTTGTTATTAAGAATAATAGCTAGCATAATAAGTAATGTGGTGAAAGCTATTATTTTTATAAAGGCTTTGAATTCAGTATTTTGCAATGGCGCTTTGAAATTTCCTGTTAACACTTTGTAATGTAATAAAAAATTAATTCCACCCAGTAACATGAAAGCTATTATTATGTATTCGATTTGACGATAATATGGGTGACCAGTAAGAGCATAGTGCCCTATACTATTCTCATAATGGGAAAAGCCACCTGTTGAAATACTTGTTAGACTGTGAATAACTGCATCAAATAAAGGTACTTTAAAGATAAATAGTAATATACTTTGGATTATAGTAAATAAAATATATATTGTCCATAGTATTTTAATGGTATTAGATATATTAGGTACTGGTCTAGAGGAATTAACTTTATGACTTTCAGCAGAAAAAAGCTGCCACATATTTCCTGCAAAACGAGTACTTATAAGTAGGAAGAATGTTAATATACCAAGTCCACCTAGCCACTGCATTAAAGCGCGCCATAAAAGAAGAGATTTTGGTATAAGGTCAAAGTTTTTGAGAGTAGTAAAGTCTGTAGTTGTAAAAGCACTTACTCCTTCAAAAAGAGCATCGATTAAAGTTAATTCAAGTCCAAAAAACAAAGGGATTGCTCCAATAAATGAGGATAAAATCCAGGCACAACTAACTGCCATCATACTTGTAGATATATTTAAGTTTAGGTTTTTCTTTTTAGAAAAAAACTTATAATGGTATTTCATAAAAATTCCAGGAACAAATGCAATGAGTATTGCTAGTAAAAATGCTAAGCTTGTAGTTTTACTTTCTTGTAGTATTATAGAATAGATTAATGGTATAGTTAGAATACCTGATAAGACAATTAGTAAATAGCTGTTTATTATGATTATAGTATATAATTTTTTACGATAAATGTATAAGCCCATTATTTTCCTCCCGCTTATGTATTATGTTATAATTAATTATAATTTAATTCTTATCTAATCATTCTTTATATCTAAGTATTTTCTTTATTAAGTTCTTACTATAATTATTTGATATGAGTTATAAATCTCCTGCATAATTTCTCCTGCATATTGTATAAGAGGAGTAAATATTACTTAAAAAGGAGGAAATCTTTATCAATTGTAGAATACTAGAATATAAGTTTTTGAAGAATAATATTCAATATACATTTTTTTTTAGTTTTTTAAGGATTTTAATTTAGGAGGTTCATATAATGAAAAATATTAAAAAATCTATTAAATTAGATAATGTTTGTTATGATATAAGAGGGCCGGTTCTTGATGAGGCTAATCGCCTTGAGGAAGAAGGTTACAATATTATTAAACTTAATATTGGTAATCCAGCTCCATTTGGTTTTGATGCTCCAGATGAAATTATTCATGATGTAATGTATAATTTGAAAAACGCACAGGGATATTCTGATTCAAAGGGTATTTTTCCCGCCAGAAAGGCTGTTATGCAGTATTATCAAAGTAAAGGGATATTAGATATTGAAATAAATGATATATACATAGGTAACGGTGTTAGCGAGTTAATTTTAATGGCTATGCAGGGCCTTTTAAATAATGGGGATGAGGTTTTATTACCAGCTCCTGATTATCCATTATGGACTGCTGCTGTTAATCTATCAGGAGGGAAAGCTGTACACTATCTTTGTGATGAACAATCTGATTGGTATCCAGATATTGAAGATATAAAGAAGAAGATTAACAGTAATACAAAAGGAATAGTCATTATAAATCCAAATAATCCGACAGGGGCTTGTTATCCAAAAGAGGTTTTGTTAGAAATTACTAAATTAGCTGCTGAAAATGATTTGATTATCTTTTCAGATGAGATTTACGAAAAAATAACTTATGATGGAGTAGAACATGTATCTACAGCTACATTGACAGATGAAGTACTTTGTGTTACTTTAAGTGGTTTATCCAAGTCTCATCGTATAGCAGGCTTTAGGGCAGGTTGGATGGTACTAAGTGGAAAGAAGTATGAAGCCAGAGGCTATATAGAAGGTTTAAATATGCTTTCTTCTATGCGTTTATGTAGTAATGTACCATCACAATATGCTATTCAAACTTCTCTAGGAGGATATCAAAGTATACAGGATTTAATCTTACCTGGTGGAAGGTTAAGAGAACAAAGGGATCTGTCATATCAAATGTTAGTAGATATACCAGGTATTACTTGTGTAAAGCCAAAAGCAGCGTTTTATTTATTTCCTAAAGTGGATATTAAGAAGTTTAATATTAAAGATGATGAAAAGTTCATCCGGGATTTAGTAGTTCAGGAAAAGATATTATTGGTACAGGGAACAGGTTTTAATTGGCCAGAAGTAGATCACTTTAGAGTAGTATTTTTACCAAGAGTTGAAGAATTAGCAGTAGCTATTAAAAGATTAGCTAAATTTTTATCAAAATACAGACAGTAATCCTCTTTTCATAACAAGTGCTTAAAATTGGCAGATAGGATCTTTTGTAGAAAAAACCGCTATAGATTAGAGTTTTTTCTTGATATAAGTAGCAATAAAAAAACACGGAGTTTAAAAATAGCTTCTTTTAAATCAGAAGATTTAAAAGAAGCTTCTACATCTATTGTTGACAGAAAAAGATATCAAAGAATGGAAGTTTAGATAAAGGAGTTATAGCTGCAGGTATTAATATTTTTCTGAAAGAAGTTGGAATAGAATTTGATTAGTATATTTTCTTATATTATTTTTTTTCCTTTGCTTTCAAATTCTTTTTTAATAGATTCATCAATATTATCATCAGTAATAATAGTATCTATATCTTCAAAAGTAGCAAATTGTGCTAAACCAACTTGATTAAATTTTGAGTAGTCAGCTAATACTATTAGTCTTTGAGCTTGATTACTCATTAATTTTTTTATTTCTATTTCCATTTCGTTTGAATCTGTAGCTCCGTGCATAGCAGAAATACCTTTGCATGAGGTGAAAAATTTATCTGCATAGTACTTTTTAATAGCTGCATTAGTTAATGGTCCTACATATGAAAGTGAATTAGGCCTTAGTATTCCGCCAGTGGCTATTATATTAATATTGGTGTTTTCTGCTAATTCTAATATGATTCTTACTGAATTAGTAACAATAGTTAAATCGGTGAAATCTTTTAACTGACTAGCTAAGTACATAGAAGTTGTGCTAGCATCAAGAAAAATAGTATCTCCATTATTAATAAGTTCCACTGCTTTTTCTGCAATAATGTCTTTTTCTTCAATGTTTTTTTCTTTTCTTACATTAAACGAAAGTTCTGATTTATTATCCTCGATAGTTATTGCTCCACCATGTGTTCTTTTAAGTAATTTTTTTTCATCTAGTATGTCAAGATCACGTCTTATTGTTTCTTCAGTTACTTCTAATAATTTACTTATCTCTGTTACATGCACACTACCTTTGTTATTTAACACTCTTAATATTTCTTGCCTTCTTTCCTCTGCTAGCATTTTTATCTCTCCTTTTACAAAATCTACATATATTATAGCATTTTTTTTTATTCTTGAAAAGGGATTTTTTTGTTTATTTTTTTAAAAAAACACTAAATAACAAATAAATATTAAAAAAACAAATTTAAAAAAGGATTTCAAAGATTTTTGTCTAATATATAAAATAAATATTATCAAAAAGATAAACAGAGGAGATGAGAGGAGTTGGAATTCGAGCAAATAAAAACCAAGAAAGTATATGAAGAGGTTATTATACAAATAAAGAAAATGATATTTGAAGGCAAGCTTAAAAGAGGTGACAAGTTGCCTTCAGAAAGGAAGCTTAAAGAAGAGCTAAATGTTAGCCGGGCATCCATTAGAGAGGCTTTTAGTGCTCTTGAAATAATCGGAATTATAGAAAGTAGGCCTGGTGAGGGCACATTTATAAAAGAGAAGAACGAAAAAAATATTTTAGAGCCATTATCTTTAATATTGATATTAGAAGAAAATAGTATTGAAGAATTGTTGGAGTTGCGTAAGATATTGGAATTGGATACTGTTCGACTTGCTGCTAAACGTGCAGATGACAATGATCTGGAAGAAATGGCGAAATACATTGAAATACTAAATAATGCTAGTGGTTATGAAGAAGAAAGCGTTAAGGCAGATCGAAATTTTCACTATACTATTGCCCGTGCAAGTAAAAACAAGGTCTTATATGATACGATGATATCTATTTCAGAAGCGATGGACTTTCATATAGAAAATACAAGGAGTATATTGATTTCAAAGCCAGAGGCAGTAGAGAAATTTTTGCAACAGCATATTTTTATTTATAATGCAATCTCAGAAAAAGATGTGGAAAAAGCATATAGTAGAATGGAAGAACACTTGAATTTAGTGGAGAAGTTAGTAAAAAAGGAAATAGAACTCTAATTTTTTTATTTTAAGTGGTCAGACCATCATACCAACTTGATATTTTAAGGAAATTAACTGCCTATAAAGTGATTACAAGAAAGTACTTATTAATCAAAAGGAGGAATCATTATGAATATTATTATAGCTATTAAACAGGTACCAGAAACAAGTAATGTAAAGATGGATCCTGAAACAGGGACTATGAAAAGAGATGGAGTGGAGAGTATAGTGAATCCACTGGATCTTTATGCTATTGAAACTGGGATTCAATTGGTTGAAGAACATGGGGGTAAAGTAACTGTTATAACTATGGGCCCCCCTTCTGCTGAAAAGGCTTTGAAGGAAGCAATTTCTATGGGCTGTGATGAAGGGGTTTTAGTATCCGGTCGTGAATTTGCTGGTGCTGATACCTGGGCTACAGCATATGCGCTGGCTAAGGTGATAGAGGAATTGGGAGAATTCGATTTAATACTGGCTGGAGAAAGGGCGACAGATGGTGATACAGGACAGGTTGGGCCATGTATAGCTTCATATATGGATATACCTCTTTCTACTTATACAAGTAAAGTTCTAAAAGTAGAGGATGACAGTATTGTTGTTGAAAGAATGGTTGAAGAGGGTTATGAAAGCCTAAAGTTACCATTACCATCCTTATTAACTGTTGTTAAAGAAATTAGTTATCCTCGCTTACCAACTTTAAGGGGCAAGCAAAAAGCCAGAAAGATGGAAATTCCAGTAATGTCAGCTGAGAATGTGGAGATGAAAAAAGAGTATCTTGGCTTAAAAGGTTCACCAACCAGGGTTGTTAAAATAGCTCATCCTAAGGTGACTAGAAATGGTGAGTTCATAAAAGCAAATGATGAAGAAAGTATAAATCAGGCTGTAAATAGTCTGCTTGAATTCTTACGTGGGAAAGAGATTATATAGGGGGGATAATTGTGGATTATCAAGGAATCTGGACACTTGCTGAAGCAAATGCAGGAGAAATTAAAACAGTGTCTTATGAATTGTTAAGCAGAGGTAGAAAATTAGCAGACAAGTTGGATTGTAAACTAAGCTCTGTTTTGATGACTAATAATATAAGTAAAGAAAAGGCTGAAGAATTAATTTTAAGAGGAGCAGATCAGGTACTTTTGATTAATGCTCCAGAATTAGAATCTTTTATAGTTGAAAATTATAGTAATGTGATCATAGATTTAATTGAAGAGAGAAAGCCTTCTATTATTCTGGCTGCTGCAACTTCTATGGGAAGAACTTTGATGCCCCATGTAGCTATGAGAGTACATGGTGGTTTGACTGCTGATTGTACTGAGCTAGACATTGAAGAGGAAACAGGTAATCTATTGCAGACCAGACCGGCTATTGGAGGTAATATTCTGGCTACTATCAAAACACCAGAACATCGTCCACAAATGGCTACTGTCAGGCCTAAATCAACAAAAGCAGCAGAAATTGATGAAAGTAGAAAAGGTGAAATTATCTCTATTGACTTTAAAAAAGATTTATTTGATGGTCGTGTAGAAAAAGTTGGCTTCCGTAAAAATGATGAAGAAGATGTAAATATTCAGGATGCGGAAATTGTTATTGCTGGTGGTAAGGGTATGAAAAGGAAAGACAACTTTGATATGCTAAAAGAATTAGCAGGCTATCTTGATGGTGTTGTAGGTGCTACCCGGGATGCAGTAGATAGAGACTGGATTAGCTATCCTTATCAGATAGGCTTGAGCGGAAAGACAGTCACTCCCAAATTATATATTGGCTGTGGAATCTCTGGAGCTATTCAACATCTGGCTGGTATGAAAACAGCGGATACAATCATTGCAATAAATGAAGATCCAGATGCAGATATTTTCAAGGTAGCTGACTTTGGAATTGTTGGTGACGTATTTGAGATATTGCCAGTCTTAAATGAGGTAATAGCAAAGGAGGTTGAGTAAAATGAAATATAATGCTGTTAATACAGATATACTTGCTAAGTTAGAAGATATATTGGGTTCGCGTAATGTTTTAACTGATAAAGAAAAAATTGAAGCATATGCACATGATGAAATTCCAGCAGAAAAATATGGACATATGCCAGAGGTGGTAGTATTTCCGACTACAACTGAGCAAATAAGTGAGATTATGAAGCTGGCTAATCAAGAACTTATTCCAGTAACTCCTAGAGGCGCTGGTAGTGGCCTCTCAGGTGGTGCTATTCCAGAGTACGGGGGAATTGTCTTATCAGTAGAAAAGATGAATAAGGTAATAGAGATTGATTATGATAATATGATGATGGTACTGGAACCTGGTGTTGTAACAAATAGTGTAAATGAAGAGATAGGAGAAAAGGGCTTATTCTTTGCCGGTTATCCAATGAGTGTAGAGACCTGCTATATTGGTGGAAATATTGCTGAAAATGCCGGAGGTGGAAAGGCTGTTAAGTATGGAGTTACAGGTCGTTATGTCATGGGCTTAGAGATTGTAACAGCTACTGGAGAGATTGTGGAACTGGGAGGAAAAAGGGTTAAAGATGTTACAGGATATGATTTGAAACAATTGATAATTGGTTCAGAGGGTACTTTAGGAATAATAACAAAAGCTATAATTAAATTATTACCTATGCCTACAGAAAAAGTAGATCTTTTAGTATTATTCAAAGATGTGAAATCTGCTATTGATATGGTACCAAAAATTATGACTGAAGCCAGGATTGTTCCAACAGGAATTGAGTTTATGGATAAATTATCTACCAAAACTTCCTGTGAATATCTTAATGAGCATTTACCATATCAGGAAGCTGGAGCTATGCTATTGATTGAAGTTGATGGTAATAAAGCTGAGCAGGTAGAAGAAGATGCTGAAAGGATCGGAGAACTGTGTCTTGATAGTGGTGCTATCGAGGTATATGTAGCAGATAATTATACTACACAGGAGCGTGTCTGGAGTGTAAGACGGAATATTGCGGAAGCCTTTAAAGTAGTTAGTCCTGAGCAAAGCCTTGAGGATATTGTAGTTCCAATTGCAAGTATTCCAGATCTAATGCCAGAATTGCAAAAAATAGCAGATAAGTATGATATTCAAATACCTAGCTATGGACATGCTGGTGATGGTAATTTGCATTCAACTCTTGTTAAAAATCCAAAACATAGTATGGAAGAATGGTATCAGATAGAGGAAAAAGCCTGTGAGGAAATATATCAGGCTGTAAAAGAGCTTGGTGGTACAATTAGTGGAGAACATGGAATTGGCTCTAAGCGTAAGCCTTATATGAAAATGATTGCTGATCCAGCTGAACTGAATTTAATGAGAAGTATTAAAAAAGCTTTTGACCCTAATTATGTCTTAAATCCTGGGAAGATATTTGACATGGAGTAGGGAATATTTTGTTGTTTACTTCATTCGAGAAAAAGTCTAATTCCCAATTTTTTCTTCAATCAAAAAGTGAACAAAATCAACTCACTCCACTGCGTTACGTTCAAACATGGATTTTGTAAACTTGCTTTTATCAATCAGTAAAAATTGGAGACTTTTTAATCTCATTCAGTTAAACAGCAAAATATTCAGGCTGGATAGAGGCGAAAGAGCTTTGTAAACTTGCTCTTTCAAAAGTCTTATCTTAAGACTTTTTTATTTCATTCAGTTAAATAGCAAAATTTACGGTTGATTAAGGCGAGAGAGCTATGTGTGAATTAAAACAAAAGGAGGGGTGTTTATGCGCGTGAAATTACCCTATGGGAAAGAAAAGTTGATTTGTGATTTACCAGATGAGAGGGTTAATTCAGTGCTGGTATCTGATGTGGAGAGTTATGAGATTAAACGTAGTGAAGAGGATCTTGTTCGTGAAGCTCTGGCTAATCCCATTGCTTCTGAGTCCTTGGCTGAACTTGTTCAGGGTAAAGATAGTATTGTGATAATCTCAAGTGATCATACCAGACCGGTACCCAGTCATATTACTATGCCTATACTTCTGGAGGAATTAAGGAAGGGAAATTCAGATATAGATATTACTATTCTTGTGGCTACTGGTTTTCATCGGGCCAGTACTGATGCTGAACTAAGGGATAAGTATGGTGATGAAATTGTTGATAATGAAAAGATAGTTATTCATGATTGTCGAGATGATGAAATGATGCTTAAGTTAGGTACTCTGCCTTCTGGTGGAGAACTAATTCTTAATAAACTGGCCATTGAGACTGATGTCTTAATTGCTGAAGGTTTTATTGAACCTCATTTTTTTGCTGGTTTTTCGGGAGGCAGGAAAAGTGTACTTCCTGGTATTGCCAGTAAAGATACTGTTTTAGCTAATCATTGTTCAGAATTTATTGCTGATGATAAATCCAGAACAGGAATTTTAAAGGGGAATCCACTACATCGAGATATGATCTATGCTGCAGAAAAAGCAGAGCTGAAATTTATTTTGAATGTGGTTCTGGACGGAGATAAGAAAATTATTAAGGCTGTGGCTGGTGATAGTGATAAAGCACATCAGGCTGGATGTGAGTTCGTTGATAGGCTGGCTGGAGTTGATAAACACGCTGCTGATATTGTGATTAGTACAAATGGGGGTTACCCCCTTGATCAGAATATTTATCAGGCAGTGAAAGGGATGACTGCAGCCGAAGCTGTTTGTAATAAAAATGGTGTTATAATTATGCTTGCCGAATGTTCTGATGGTCATGGAGGAGAAGAGTTTTATCAAACATTTGCCCAGGCTGATTCAGTGAAAGATGTCATGCATGATATATTAAGGCGTAAACGCAATGAAACTGTTCCTGACCAGTGGGAATCACAGGTATTAGCCAGAGTTCTACTGGATTTTACTGTGATAATGGTGACGGATGTTTCCCGGGAAATAGTTGAGGACATGCATATGAAATATGCTGCTAGTCTAGATGAGGCTATAGCAATGGCTGAAGAGATTGTTGGAAGAGATAGGAAAATAACGGTAATCCCTGATGGTGTCGCTGTTGTAGTTAGATAAGTAAAATAAGCCTGTTAATATAAGCGGGTATTTAATTTAGCTGGGTTTATTTTTAATTTAAAAATCCATTATATTAAATGAAGCAAGTTTTACTGTTTTGTAGTGAATACTATACAAATGGGGTGTTGACAATTAATAAAGAACTTATAGAAAAAGCATTGGACAGAGGAAAAGGTATTTTTCGCTTAGCTCCAGCATGGGTGCCTAGAGTCTTTTGTAGGCCAGGTAAAAGAATCAAGCTTCATCCAGATGATTATTATGTTTTGGGGGCAGAAAGAGGAGGCATTGATGAACGATGGCTGGCTTCAACTACCCATGCGGAAAACGGTCCTTTAACTGCTGAAGATGAAGGCCTTAGCTATATAGTCCTTGATGAAGCGGGAAAAGAGAAAATCCTTTTAAGAGATGCAATTGAGCTTGAGAAGTCTGAAATTATAGGTGAAAGTCTATGGGAAAAGTATGGCAGATGGCCTATGTTTTCTAAATTCTTTGATAATGCAGGGCCACTCCCTTTCCATATTCATCATCGAGATCAGCACGCGAGGAAAGTAGGGGCAGAAGGAAAACCAGAAATGTATTTTTTTCCTGCTCAGATGAATAATCATGGAGGAGAGTATCCATTTACTTTTTTTGGATTTAACCCTGGTACTACTAAAGATGAAGTTTTGGAGGCCCTTAAAAATTTTCCTAAAGGTGATAATAAGATTACTGGTCTATCAAGGGCTTATAAGCTAGAACTAGACACTGGCTGGGATGTGCCACCAGGAGTCATGCATGCACCTGGTAGTCTATGTACTTATGAACCACAATTTTCTTCAGATGTATATTCTATGTACCAGTCTGTATTGCTAAATGGACAGGTTGTCAATGAGGAATTACTCTGGAAAAATTGCCCTGAAGATCAATTAGGAAATTACGAATATCTCCTGGAGTTAATTGATTGGGACTTAAACGCAGATCAGAATTTTAAAGAAAATAGATTTATGAAACCTATACCAGCAAAAGAGATTGAAGAGATGGTGGAAGAAGGCTATAAAGAAGAGTGGATTTGTTATAAAAGTGATACAGTCTCTGCAAAACGCCTAACAGTTTTTCCAGGCCAAACTGTAGTTATTAAAGATTCTGCTCCATATGGGATAATCTGTATTCAGGGACATGGTAAGTTTGGTGTATGGGATTTAGAAACACCTACTCTAATAAGATATGGTCAATTAACAAATGATGAATTTTTTGTAACTGAGAAAGCTGCACATGAGGGTGTAAAAATTACAAATAAGTCAAGAACTGAAGATATAGTTATCTTGAAACATTTTGCTGACAGTCCTGAATTGGACTTTTAGATGAAGATATAATATAAGGAAAACCCTGTCAATCTAGTATAATTGGCAGGGACTTTTTGTATACTCACAAAAAAAGAAAAAAACAAATAAAAACATAAAAAATAATTGAAATTATACATATTATATTGTATGCTGACTATAAAGAGTATAATTATAAGATATCATTTTAGATTATATAAATTTAAAATTACGAACGGGAGGAACGTATGAGTAATAAAAAGTTTGACATTGATGATAATGATCTGAAGTATTTAGAATTGTTAGCAACTCAGTTCCCTGATATTCAATCTGTAAGTACAGAGATAATAAATTTACAGGCTATATTGAATCTTCCCAAAGGAACAGAATTTTTTCTTACAGATATACATGGAGAGTATGAGGCATTTACACATATGTTAAAAAGTGCATCTGGGGTGATAAAACACAAGATTAATGATATATTTGCTTCTACATTACATAAAGAAGATATCGATACCCTGGCAACATTGATATATTATCCTGAAGAGAAATTAGAGCTTATTAAGAAAGATATAAAAAATATGGACGAATGGTATAGAATTACTTTAAGACGTCTTGTACAGATATGCAGGGTTGTTTCTTCTAAATATACTCGTTCCAAGATAAGAAAAGCCTTAGCTGATGACTTTGCATATATATTTGAAGAGCTTTTGCATCAAGATTTTCATCAGGATAAGGAAGCCTATTATGAGCAGATTATTAAATCTATAATTGAAGTTGATCGTGCTGATTCTTTTATTGTAGCTATTTCTAATCTTATTCAAAAGCTGGCTGTAGATAGACTGCATATTTTAGGGGATATATATGATAGAGGACCTGGAGCGGATATAGTTATGGATAGTTTGATGGAATATAAATCAGTAGATATACAGTGGGGAAATCATGATATAATCTGGATTGGAGCTGCTGCTGGTAGTGAAGCCTGTATGGCTAATGTTATAAGGATAGCTTTGAGATATTGTAATTTGGATATCTTGAAAGATGCCTATGGTATTAATCTATTGCCTCTTGCTACATTTGCTATGGAAGAATATGGAGACGATCCTTGTACAAGCTTTATTCCTAAGGACAGACCAGAAAGTGATTGTAATGATAATGAGTTTTCACTGATATCTAAAATGCATAAGGCTATATCAATAATTCAGTTTAAACTAGAAGGAGTAATAATTAAGCGAAGATTTAAAGAAGAACTGGATAATCGACTATTACTGGATAAGATAAACTATGATAAAGGTACGATCAAAATTAAAAATAAAGAATACCAATTAAATGATAGTAATTTCCCTATTGTGGATATAAATGATCCCTATAACTTAAGCTCTAATGAGTTAGATTTAATTAATAAGCTAAGAAATTCATTTTTAAAAAGTGAAAAACTTCAGCAACATATACAGTTTTTATTTGCTAAAGGTAGTATGTATAAAAGCTATAATTCTAACCTCTTATTCCATGGTTGTATTCCATTAAATAAAGATGGCTCATTTAAAAAAGTAAAGCTTAAAAATGAATTTCTTTCAGGGAAAGAATACATAGATGAGTTAGAAAATATAGTGATAAATGCTTATTTTAATAATGATAACTTAAAAGAAAAAGACTACAACCTTGATTATATCTGGTATTTATGGAAAGGGCCGAATTCACCCCTATTTGGAAAAGATAAAATGACAACATTTGAAAGGTACTTTATTGATGATAAATCAACACATATAGAGAATAGAGTTTCCCCAAAACCCAGAACTCCAATCTTTCAACAGCCTTAACATAT
>JBBJJH010000030.1 GCA_037623315.1 Halanaerobiaceae bacterium ANBcell28 | reverse complement strand
ATACTGTAGTGCTTTTAAAGTGAAAAAATATTGGTGTTTTTGTTTTACAATCATATTATTGTATATCTATCTAAATTTTCCTTTTTTCTAAACTAAAAAATTTACTCGGGCTACTTCAGACCTAAAGTTGTAGAAGGTTTCTATAAAATATGCCATTACTTTTCCTCAATGGAGATATAGATTTTTTCAGAGAATACACGGCGCTATTTTTTCATTTCAATCCTTTCTACTTCCCTTGTTTTCATAAACTATCTTCTACATCATTCTATTATACTTTTTATTATTAACTTTTTCCTTAAGAATAAAAGCTTCTTCTAGATCTACTTCATATACATTTGCTAAAGCCAGCAGATAGTACAAAACATCATATAATTCTTCTTCAACCGTGTCTTTAATATTCGAATTGATCATTCTTTTATCTTTTCTTAATACTTCTGATAGTTCTCCAATTTCTTCTACTAGCTTTAGAAAATATGCATGTTTTAAATCTGGTTTAAAATCTTTATCCTTTATATAATCCTGTAAATATGATAGTGTTATTGTTTCTGGCATTGTTTTCAACCCCTAACCCCTGTGCATTCTATTATGAACCTATTAATCAATTTAAACTTATGTGGTTCCTGATTTAGTAATTTTTTACTAAGTCATGTTTAGTTCATATTATTTTATTCGTTTTCGCATTTGTTTTCTAAACTCCTGGTATCCTAATGAATCCCATGTTTTAGATCCTAATTGATTAGCACTAATAACATTTAGTTCCACAAAAGATATATCCTTTTTATCAAAAAAGTCAACTATAGTTGTTTCTAATTTTTTCATAATACCCTGTTTTCTATATTCACTTATTACAAACGCCCCTATAATATATCCGATTTTTTTGACATTAGAAATAGGTAAAAAACAATCTTTGATCTCTCCTGAGATAAAAGCGATTACATTCTTTTTATCACAAGCTATATAAGTCACTTGATTATCATCATCAAGAGTTGTTTTTAACCATTTAGTGAAATGTTTATCTGATATTGAATCATAATCAAAATAGGCATCACCAATATCTTCTTTCATGAAATCTACAAGTTTAAGATACAATTTGGCTACTTCTTTAAGATTTTCTGAGTTCATTTCTTGAATTTTCATTTATAATACCTCCACAATTAAATAATAATGCCAAATCTCTTGAAGCCTCTAATGATCAAAGAGAATTCCATTTATCCCTTGTCATCTGCAATCTATTCTCATCAACTCTTTTAAAACCAATTTTCTTTAAAGGTGCAACTTTCTCTTTCCATTCTTCAGGATTTCGTGCATCAATAGCTTCTATATCTAAAGAATCAAATGCATACTGTATCATTTTTTTTATAGCTTCAACCGCTTCTCCATCATTATTATATTCAGATATAAAACCATGTCCCATATCAAGATTACTCTTATCATCTACTTCATTAAATGAAATGAATCCTATAAATTTAAAATCAGATTTTCTAATCACAGACCAATAGTTATCTTTATCAGCTAAGTGTTCTGCAAGTTTCTTAGATCCTTCTTGATCAGTTGGCCAGTTTTCCCATGCTTCATACCCTGAACTTACCTTGTACAAAGCATATTCTTTTAACCCCTCAGCATCATCTGGCTTAATTTTTCTCATTAACAATCTTTCAGTTTCAAACTTACTCATTTGCTTTCCTCCCTTTTAGAACCTTATACTTTCCTTTGACCTATTATATTACCATCTTCATCTGTTATCATTACCATGAAAAAGTTTTACGGTAAATATCTATTAGGAAATTCTTTTCTTGCTTGTTCTGTCCATTTTTTTATAAACTTTGTTTTTGCTTCTGTATAGCCATCTCTATTATGCTCATATTGCTTTATTAATTTTTTAACTACTTTCTCTTAAATTGTAATATAAATTCTGCATTTCAATGAACTCTTCTTCAAACTCAATATCAGCATAAGTAAAAGCACTAGATATAATTAACACTCCTATAATCAAGACTAATATCATGTATTTCTGTTTCATTTTAATTCATCACCTCTTATAATAATTTTATATTCCTGAATTCTCATAATCGCCTAACACTGTCCACTTAATATTACCTTCATCAGTCACTACACCAACATAAATTTCCTCATTTGAATGTCCTTTAGTAAAATAATGATCTAATACTCCTTTTATAGTAAATGGCATTTCAAAGTCCAGGACTTTTTCTTTATCTATCCAAAATAATTCACCCTCATTATTCTCTCGTAGATCAATAATATTTGTATTTCCAAAATAAAAATAACTTAATCTAGTCTCTTTGTTTTTTATACATTTTCTCAAAGTAATATATTTTAAACTTAAACTTTCTATATCTATTTTCTCTATACCAGTTTCTTCAAATATTTCTCTATAACAAGTAGCTAAAGGATCATTCAGCTCAAATGGTTCTGAATGACCTCCTACACCAGACCATACTCCCGGAGCAATCTTTTTTATCACATGACCTCTTCAATAGCAATACTTTATCTCTATTAAATAAAAAGGCGGTAGAGCCTATACGAAAATACATATAATTTCTCCTTTCAATCACTTTGATAGTCCTTCGTCAAACTCATTAAAACAACAGCTGTATCCCGTAGAAACAGGGCATAATTTATGTATACCATCTAACCTTGTATTTCTTTATATACCTCAAATGTACCAGTTTAAATTTTTTTACACCTATAAATTTGAAAAAGAACCTCCATTCATAATCTCCTCAGCAAAAATAACGTCTTTTAAATGATCCTCGTATTCATCATCTTCCACACACCAGCATGCTCCCATTGCAGTTTCTACAAAGAAACATTGCTTCAATATAGGCTCTGGTATATCTAGTATTTCTCCTAATATTCTTATAACTTTCTGTATTTTCTTATATGTTTGCAAAGACTGAACATTATCAAACTCATTTAAAATAAATCTTGGAATATCAAATACAGGATCACCAATAACCCCTTTAGGGTCAATAATTCGATACTCACCATCATTAGCAAGCAGAATATTTTCATGATGAAAGTCACCATGAAGAAGCATTCTCCTGGGGTATAAACTACTAAGATTTAAACATATCTCTTCAGCCTTTTTCATATATAAATACAGGTCTTTATAATCTTCGCGCTTACTCATATATTGAGTTATTCTCTTAACCCATTGAAGATAAGTAGGATATCTTTCTTCTTTGGCTGACTTTATATGTAGATCCTTATACAGAGAAGTAAATACAGAAAGTCTTTTCTCAAGAGAATTCTCTTCGTTCAAAGGATTCCCTGGTCTAATATATTCTTCTAATATAACCCTGTTTTCAATATCAGCTGCATATACCTTGCAAAATTTTCTGCCAGCATATTCAAACAAGGTATTATATTCTGTAATTATTTCTTTTGAAGATATATTGCCTAATTTAAGAACTACATTACCATATATATCAGAATAGCACTTAAAAACCATATTTAATCAAATTGAAATTCTATAACATTATCTGTATTTCGCCCAGCAAAAATCTTGCCTTCAAGTGTTGTAAGATTGTATAGAACTGACCATTGAAGTCTATCTTCACCATCAAAATATACACCCACTTCTGTTAGTAATTTAATCGCCTCTTCTTCTGTTAATATTCCATTGTTGACCCTCATTTTTTCATCTACAATATTATACCGTTCAAATTCACAATATCCATCACCAATATTCAAATCATTATAAACTATAAAATTTGAAGCAATCTGATATTCTCCCGAAGGTTTAATTGTCTGAAGTTCTCCATCCCAATATTCTACTATCACAGAATTACCTTGTGCATCTGCTATCAAATAATGACAATATATATCCCCTGAAAAGTAAATATTATAGCTTCTTAACAGTTCAACGGCTTCATCCACATTAGCTGCTTGATCAAGAACCAATCTTATGGCTGTAGTTGTGTTCAGTGTAACTTTATTTGCATCAGGTGTATATTGTATCTCTGGAACAGCCAGTAAAGCTATGGCAAGACCTTTTTCATTCATTCCATCAAAAGGAAGAAATGGTGATGAAAGCGTTAAGAAACTATTTGCTGATAGACCATCAGGCAAATTATCTTCTGAATAACCAGCATAGCTTAAATTTACTGTTGATACAGATTTAAAGCCATTATTTGCTGCTGTAAATACTTGAAGTGATGGAGCAAAATCAAAGTCAAAATTCCGACCAAAAATAATTTCACCTTTTTCGTTTTTAGCTACAAAAGCTGTACATCCATCACCAGTTACCCCTAGATTTATAGGTAAACCTTTTAGTAAGCGTTGGGTTACAAAATTCTCAATATCACTATCACTATTAGCTCCTATTTTTAAAAAATCATCAAAACCATAGTCACCATAATAGGTCATTTGATACATTGGATGATTGTCAATCATCGTTAAAGTGGACAGACTTCTTATTTCATTATGAAATAAGAAACCTATAATAAGTAGAACAGCAAATACAATCGTTACAGATAATAAGATTACTTTTTCTTTTTTCCTCAAATTATACTACCTCTTTTCTTAAAAAATCTTCTTACAATACTAATCCTGTATTTCTTTATATGCCTCAAATATTAAAGGCACAAATTCTCCAAAGTTACTATAATCATCTCTATTTTCCTGATAATATTCAATCAATTCCACAGTTATTTCTGTTAAATGAAAATTTCTCCCAATATGTTGTTCTTTCTCTAAATCATAATATCTTTCACCATATAATTCTCCTGCTGCTACTGTGGTGACTCCTCTTAAAACTTGTTCTTTAAAAAATATCTCTGGAGTTCCATATGCTTCAGCTCTCATTTCTCTTCTAACTTTTTCAAACAGATGATAAAGATCCAGTTCTTCTATCATATTAAAATGTTTCTCTACATGTGGATCAATGAAGGAATGTCCCTATTCATGGAGAGTTATTCTTTTGAAATTAGTACCTGTAGAAAAGTAGGGTTCATCAGTCGTATCACTTGTTCTAATTACTTGATAAAATTCAAATAAACCATCATCATTTTCATAAGAAGCACCATATCCCCCACCCTGAAACATAGCTGGTGCTAAAATCGTATAAAACTTAGTGTTTTTTTCACTACCAGCAAATTCACTTAGCCACTCTAATTTTTTCAATGGGTCCAAAATCTGTCATAGACTCTTCTAAATACTTTTGATAATTAATACGATTTTGATTAAAAAATTCAATAAAATTAGATTCTTCAGCTAAATCAATTAGTGCTTTTCTAAAGTCTTCAAGATTCTTCTCTCCAGAACTTCTCCATAAAAACATACCTGTCCTGGCCCTTCCTCTTAAATAATCACTATAACCACTTTCTGGCGCCTTTAAATCTGGTAATGGGCCTAAAGACAAGATGAAATTAGGTGGAGCATCATATGTAAATCCATGATTAGTTAATCTTTGAGCTATTTTCACAGCTTAGTGATCTTGATATTCAGAAAAGAAATTATGTAAATCCTGAAAATAATAGTTACCTTCACCCTGTGGACCTCTTCGATTTATCCATGTTGTTTGTATAAGCACTCCAGCCAACAACTCCATTCGTGGAAGTATTTGAGCATAAACTCCCTCAGGTAGGTTATCATAATCAACTGGCTTAAATATATCTGTACCCTTTTCCACTAAATCATTTTCAATATCAAGCACTCTCTCATTTGTTCTAGCAATAAGTACCGTTGATAATATAATAAGCATAAGTAAAACCAATAAGGACATTTTAATATTTTTTCTCACTATTACAGCTCCTTTATACTTTTTATCTTAATCAAAAATATTTTATACCATAATATTCACGAAAATAATTTAAAATCCTGCAATAGATAAAAAAATTGCAAATAAATTAAAATGTAGCAAAAAAAAGACACCAACATTTAACTGTTAGTGTCATAAAATAATCTTATTTTAATTACAAATTATACAGCCTCAACAACTTCCTTATCTACGACAGC
Organism: Halanaerobiaceae bacterium ANBcell28; assembly: GCA_037623315.1. Lineage (GTDB taxonomy): Bacteria > Bacillota > Halanaerobiia > Halanaerobiales > DTU029 > JBBJJH01. Next base: position 33,084 of record JBBJJH010000030.1, on the reverse strand, counting down.
TTTACCAGTCCACTTCCTGCTACGCCATCTTTGTAACATACAAACTCCTCTAAACCATTCATCTATCAATAATCCCATCCATATTCCCGGAAGACCATATCCAAGAACTACACCAAATACATATGCTCCAACTAGACCAACACCCCACATGCTAAAGATAGCCATAACAACAGGGAAATAAACATCACCTGCTCCACGCAATCCAGAAATAAATACAATATTAAAAGTCCTGCCTGGTTCTGAAAATGCTGCTACTGCTAAAGTCGAAGCTCCAAGCAGAATTATATCCTGGTCACTAGTATATATTCTCATCAAGTATCTGGCAGATAAAAATAACGCTATACTGGCAAATACACTTAAGAGCATTGCAATTTTAAAGTTCTTCAATCCAACATCATATGCTTCATCAACCTTACCTGAACCAATTAATTGTCCTATCATAATTTGATTTGCCTGACCGATGGCAATAGCAAAAACCATTACAAACCAGGTAATAGTCCAGACATAAGTTCTAGTAATATAAGCCATATCACCTAAATAGTTTAATATTACATACATTATAGCAGCTTGATATAAACTGTAGGACATATTTTCCATTGCTGCTGGAAAACCAAAACTAAATAATTTCTTGAAATAAAGAATTGGTTTATCCATAATATGTGTAAACATATCAATTGGAAGGACATATTTAAACAAAAAGATGAAAGCTACAATTGTAGCAAAAACTTTTCCACCAACAGTTGCAATGGCTACACCTTTCACTCCTAATACTGGTACTCCGAATAAACCAAAGATAAATATTGCATTTCCAATTACATTTAGAATATTCATAGAAACACTAATTTTCATACTCTCTTTGGTGTAACCATGACTCCTGATAATAGCCATTAATGTATTAAGAACCGCCTGTATAAATAAGGCCCCTCCAGCTATTTTCATATAATCTGATGCATATAAAAGAAGATCATCAGTTACTCCTAAAGCAATTAAAATACTATCTGCAAATATGAATATTACTAAACTTAAAATAATACCTATAATTAAATTCACTGCCAGGGATACTGAACTTACTCTCTCTATTTCAACTTTGTTTTGAGCTCCGACATATTGTGCCACCAGTACAGCAGTACCGGCAGATATAATTGCAAATATAATATTCATTGTACCAAACAACTGAAATGATGCTCCTACAGCACCAGCAGCTCTGTCATCAAACTGACTTAACATAATTATATCTGCTTGCCTGAGCACCATAAATAATAAAGTTTCAAAAAATATAGGTATTGCTAAGTGATGTAATTTTTTTACCTCTCTCATCTTATTATTCCTCCTTATAGACTTATATTAGAACCAAAAAAACCACAGAAAAATATAACTACACCTGTGGTTCTTACCCCTACATGATATAAGTCCGCTTATCTTATACTGATAAAATTTTTAAAATCAAACCTCACCAGCCTTATTAATATTATTCTCTTATTTTAATAATCTCTAAAAATATTTTATACTTTATTAATAATAGTACTTAATATTTTAAGGATGAGCGCATACTTTTTATGTAGTTGCTCTGCTCTATAACATTATTATATTATAAACCTTAATTACTGTTATGTCAATGTATTAGGGGTGTTTTATTCTTCCATTTTTTACTTTCATATATAAGATTACAAAAGACTTATAATAATGACTATGATTTTTTGTATTTATTTATAACCGATAACATTTTTTTTATAACATATATAATATAGTCATTATCTTTTAATTTTTTACCAATAATATAAAAATGAAGATAAATTAAAACTTTACACCAATCAAAACTTACATTGTCAAAAGAACAATGTTTACTATATCCATCTAAAAACCTCTGTTCTTCAAGTTCAGTTTTAAGAAATTTTTGTGAAGGCCTTAAAATAATTGCCCAAGCTATATCAAATTCCTTCCATCCAATACCACACAACTCCCAATCAAGTACAGCTGCAATCTTATTATCAGACCATAATAAATTAGCATAATGATAATCCCCATGGACAAATACTTTATCTTTTTTTGATGGCTTGTTTTCTTCTAACCATTTACTTACATCAAGTGAAACTTTATCTGTTAACATAGATGTATCAATATTTTTATGAAATCTTCTAGTCTTAACTTCTTTCCATGTTAATCTTGCAGAATGAATTTTAGCAAGAACAGCACCAAATTGCTCCATATAAATTAATGAATTTTTCTTGATTTCATCACCTTTATATTTAGATAATATTTTAGATAATCTTTCACCATCTATTAGTTTAGTTGCAATATATGGATATTTAATATCTAAATCGTAGGCTATAACTTCAGGTACAGGTATTGATAGATTACTAAAAATTTCAAGGGCTTTTAACTCATTTTCTAAGTTTGCATCAAGATGTCTAGCAATTTTTAAGTAAAAATAAACTTCCTTATCTTTATAAGTTCCACGACATTTAAAGACATCATTTCCAGCATGTGGATATCCTTCGATTGATTCTAATTTTAAATTATTTTTAAAAGAAATAGAATACGGATCCACAACAGGTTCTCGCCATTTAGAGGCATTCATAATTACCACTCCTTAAAATATTAAATTGCTAGGAGAATCTTTATGTTAGCTGATAATTTGTCATTACTTCAAGTTAAAAATATTTTTATTTTTTATTAAAGCATTTTCTAGATTTAACGCTCCTTGGGCAAGCCCCTCTATTTTTCTGATAATAAAATCTATAACATTCTAAAATTGATATATCTTAAATTATATAAATGTTTATGGTGATATTATACATAAGATTATATAAAATAGCAATACGTTTTTTCTTAAAATATCTTTTTATGTATATTTATTACAATACTTTAAAAAGAATTTAAGCTTCTCTCTAATGCTTTTTCTTATAATAATATTGACCGTCTATTAATATTTGTCCTGCAAAAAAGTTTATAATTTTTCATAACAAATAACAAAAAAACACTAAAGATTAGTGTTTTTTTGTTTGCTCTAGTTAATTTAATTATGCTTTAATAAAATAATCAATCAATTTATGTCCTTGAGGAAAGTACAAATCCGCTTTTCTAGCTGTATTTTCAGAAAAGATCTGGTCTTTATCCTCCAAAGAGCCATTGCCATTGCGATAAATCATAAAAGGAACAGGATTAGCAACATGAGTACGAATTGAAACAGGAGTATAATGATCTGGTAAAATCATAAAAGAAAATCCATCAAAAAATTTCATTTCTTTACTAATGGGTTTTACTACTAAGTCATCAACCATTTCAATAGCTTTAATCTTGGTTTCCAAATCTCCTTGATGCCCAGCCTCATCTGCAGCTTCAATATGTAAAAACACAAAATCATCACCAAATCGTAAACTCTCAATAGCTGCTTCAACCTTGCCAGTAAAATTAGTATCAATTCTTCCAGTAGCTCCAGCTACTTCTATCGGCCTTAAACCCGCAGCTAAGCCAAGTCCCTTTATCAAATCTACTGCTGATATTACAGAGCCATTTATGCCATACTTATCACTAAATGAAGTAAGAGCTGGTTTAACTCCTTCACCCCAAAACCAAATGGAATTTGCCTCTAAATCTCCTTTTGCTTTTCTATCGTTATTAACTGAATGCTCTCTTAACAGTTCATTACTATTTTCCATTAATCCTAATAAAGATTTACTTTGCTGGCCTTTTGGTAGATGATCTTTTATATTCTTTTCCAATATATCATGAGGAGGTGTAAGTTCTATATCTTTATTACCGTTTCTCCAGACAAGTAAATGTCTATAACTAATACCTGAATAAAATTTAAATTCATCAGAACCTAACTCTTTCTCACAATCATCAATTATCAACTTGGCTTCTTCAGAGGATATTTCACCAGCACTATGATCCCACATAATCTTACTAGCATAATCCCCTTCACCTTTCAAATTAACTAAATTACAACGCAAAGAAACATCATTTTCTTTGAGTTCAATACCCATACTCAAAGCCTCAAAAGGTGAACGTCCTGTATAATATCTAGCAGGATCATAACCTAATACACTCATATTAGCTACATCACTGCCTGGTGGATATCCATCAGGCACAGTTTTCACTAATCCCATTTCTGCTTTCTTGGCCAATTGATCAATATATGGTGTATTTGCATATTCCATAACCGTCTTACCATTTAACTCTTCCATAGGATAATCTGCCATTCCATCTATCAACAAAACTAGAAACTTATCATTCATTATTACTCACCTCAATTAAAATATTTATATATCGAATGTACTCATATACTATAGATACCATTCTTCTGGTAATGGTCTATCATCAGTCAATACATCTATATCTTTTTTCAAAAACTCTGTTACTAAATCACCCATAGCTTTTGCATCACAGAGATATGACAAAGCATCACCTATTTTACCTTCTTTAGCTATCCCTTTATACAAAAATGCTTTTAATAATTTATCATAGTTGTCAGAAATATCAACACCGCCCCACTCATGTCTATAAATAGAACTATCAATTAGCTCGCCATCAGGCTTAACTATCTTATAGTGGGTATATTTGTCAGCTAGTCTGCCTGGTACATTACTCCATTCTTCAACGCTGTGAATATATGTATTTCTCTTCAGACTACATCCTAAAAATAAGATTTGAGCCTTTTTATCATATAATCTACCCCAACAACCTTCACGAGGAGTTGGTGTTTCCATAGTCTCTTCACCTTTTACATATTCTTCCGCATCTTTACCAAATGCAGCAACTGAATGGGTAGGATGCAATGAACGAATTACTCCATCTCTCTTCCTAAATATATTAGTTAAAATACCAACACATGACGTTTCCTTTTCAGGATTATAAATACTATCTTTATTATTATATTCTTCCCAGGTATGTGTAGGAAATATTAATAAACCATCTTTCATATACTCCATGAAAGCATCAATTACAGTATCTGCCCTATTCTCTACTTCGCCAATAGCTTTCATAGAAGAATGGATTAAAAGTGTTCCTTGTGGGTTAATACCAATTTTTTTAAAGTCATTTAACAAATCATCTCTACTGTACATGCTCTTCTCTCCTTTTTCTACAATTCTCCTTTAATTGTATAACAAAATTATAAAATTATCAAAAAAAAATACTATAAATTTTAACATAAACTTAATCAAATAACATCTTGAATTTTATATTATTATAGAAATTAAAAACCCAAATTAAATTATAAATCTAACCTGGGTTTTAAGAACTATATTTAATTAGTTGCTTTATAACTGACTGATCTTTTATAATTATATCCATATTGTATCCATGACCTACGCATAAAGAAACATTAAGAGTATCAAACTAGGTAAACTTAATTATAAAATTCAAATACTTAAAAAATTACTCAACAATTCAAAGCCATTTTCGCTCAAAATTGATTCAGGGTGAAACTGCAATCCATATATATCATAATCTTTGTGCTTAATGGCCATTATCTCATTTTCATCAGTAACTGCTAAAACTTCAAGCTCTTCTGGAACTGTCTCCACTTCTACAATCAATGAATGATATCTGGTAGCCATAAAGGGAAAAGTAATATCTTTAAAAATTCTTTTATCATTATGTTTTGCTTGAATTAGAGACCTTTTTCCATGAAGTATATTTTTTGCTTTAACAATATTAGCTCCAAATACATCTGCTATACATTGATGTCCAAGACAAACACCCAATATAGGAATCTTTCCTTTAAAGTGCTGAATGATCTCTCTTGAAATACCAGCGTCTTCAGGTCTTCCTGGACCTGGAGATATTACAATATACTCTGGTGACATCTCTTCTATTTCTTCAATTTTTATCTTATCATTTCTATAAACTACAACTTCTTTCATCTCTGCAAGATATTGATAAAGATTATAGGTAAAAGAGTCATAATTATCTATAACTAAGATCATAGCTACCATCCTCCCTGATAATTTTTAATGACTGAAATAAAGCCCTAGCTTTATTTAGAGTCTCATCATATTCCTTTTCCGGTACTGAATCTGTCACTATTCCTGCACCTACCTGGATAAATATTTTATCTTCAATTTGATATATAGTCCTGATAGTGATACAGGTATCAAGATTTCCCTTAAGATCAATATAGCCAACAGCTCCAGCATAAACACCTCGTGGGTCTTTCTCTAACTCATCTATAATTTCCATAGCCCGTATTTTGGGAGCTCCAGAAACAGTTCCAGCAGGAAAGACAGATTTTAAAGCGTCTAAACTACTATAATTATCTGCTAATTCTCCTTCAACTTCTGAGACGATATGCATAACCCTAGAAAAATACTCTACATCCATTAGTTCAGTTACTTTCACACTACCAGGTTTACAAACCATACCTAGATCATTACGTCCTAAATCAACTAGCATTAAATGTTCCGCTTTTTCTTTTTCATCACTTAATAAATCTTCCTTGTATATTAAATCTTCCTGACTATTTTTACCTCTAGGTCGAGTACCTGCCAAAGGACGTGTAAGAACTTTCTTATTTTCCACTTTTATTAGAACCTCAGGTGATGATCCTATTAATTTTATTTCTGGAAAATTTAAATAAAACAAATAAGGTGAAGGGTTCATCATCCTTAATGCTCTATATAATTTAAAAGGGGGTACATTGGATTCAATAGCAAACTTTTGGGAAAGAACTATTTGAAAGGCATCACCCTCTTTGATATAATCTTTAGCCTTATTAACCATTGAAGCAAACTCACTTTTACTAGTATTTGATTCTATATCACCAAAGGAAAAATCATCTGGGTATTCCAAATTATTATTAGTAACAGTCCCATTTATAGATAATTCTTTTATATTTTTTACTACTTTATCAATCTTAGATTTGTGACTATAATACAATCCTTCTTTTTCACTATCTGACATCTCTTCATGTAGTCGTATATTGCTAATAATTTTCACTGTATGGCTAAAATGATCAATAGCAATTATTACAGATGAATAAACAAGAGTACTCATAGGAGTATCACTTTGTTGTATTTCTTTATTATCTTCATTATGATACATAGCCTCCCAATCATTGATCATCTCATATGCAAAATATCCTACAAAACCACCTGAAAAAGGCGGGAGGCCTTCTAATTCAAGAAGATTGTATTGATTTATAAAATCCTTCATATAATCAATCAATTCACACACTTCAAGTTGACTTTCAAGGAATCCACCCTTATCATCATAATAAGAAATTTCTAAGTCTTCTTTTTTCTTATTAATCACAAACTCTGGATAAACACCAATAAATGAATATCTTCCCTGTCCTGCACTTTCCAATAAATATGAGTATTCTTCATGGAGACAAAGATTACTATATACAGTAATCGGAGTTATAGTGTCACCTGCAATCTCCTCATAAATAGGAATAAGATTATAATCTCTACTATGCTCTAAAAACTCAGCTAAACTCATCATAACTATTCTCCTCTCATTTTTATTTTATTATTTAGATATTAAGTAGCTATTAAAACTTAAATCATTTTATATAAAACAAAAAACTAGGGCCTAAGCCCTAGTTTATAATCTAGTTAAGTATTTATCATAAAAAAAGAGAATAATATCATTGTTTTTTAATAATAATAATAGTCGTTAATATACAACAGCACATGAATAAAGAATATCTTCATGCAAAGTTTTATATTTTTACTCTCAACTCATCTCTTCTCTTCTCAACTTAACTCTCTGTACTCAGGCTCAGCTACTTACTATATATTATATAAGGATTTTAGCAAAAGTCAATAGCTAATTTCATTTTTTTAATTTTTTTTGCAAAAACTACCTAGCACTAAAACTCTTTGGAGCTAATCTTTAAAGCAAGCTTCAGTGGATTACTTAGAAATTTCATTAAGTAAGTTTGGAAATTCAGGAAAAGATGTGTTAATAGACTCTGCATTCTTAATATCTATTACACCATCGGTAATAAGTCCTGCTATAGCAAAAGACATGGCTATGCGGTGATCATGATATGTTTCTATGGATACATTGTCAGCTTCGAGTTTTACAGGACCATTTATAATCATACCATCTTCTAATTCTTCTACATCAACACCAAGTTTTCTTAAACCATCACAGGTGGTTTTAACACGATCGCTTTCTTTAACTCTCAGTTCATGAGCATCTCTTATAATTGTTTTCCCTTCTGCTTGAGTACTCAAAACTGCAATTAGTGGTATTTCATCAATTAAGCTAGGAATTATATCTCCCTCAATAGTAGTAGCTTTTAATTCACTACTAGTGACACGAATATCAGCAACTTCTTCTCCACCACTTGATCTTTTATTAAATAGTTCTATATTAGCTTCCATATCTTCAAGTACTCTCAAAATACCATCTCTTGTATGATTAACACCTACATTTTCAATTATAAGATCACTATCTTTGACAATTAAAGCAGCAGCAATCATAAAAGCTGCTGAAGATATATCACCAGGTACAGTAATTTCCTGTGCAGTCAATCGAATTTCTCTATCTTTCTGAAGTTCAATAATATTATTATCTATCTTTAAATCCAAACCAAAACTGCTTAACATTCTTTCTGTGTGATCACGAGAGCTTGCAGGCTCTATCACCCTGGTATTACCTTCACTATATAGGCCAGCCAGAATAATAGCTGACTTAACTTGGGCACTAGCAACCTCTTGTACATATTCAATCCCTTTTAACTCTTGCCCTTTAATTGCCAGTGGTGCATGAATATCATTTCTTGCCCATATTTGGGCTCCCATTGACGACAATGGAATCATAATTCTATCCATAGGTCTTTTACGAAGAGAACTATCACCTGTTAAAACTGTTAAAAAATCCTGAGCTGCCAATAAACCTGATAATAATCTCATTGTAGTACCTGAGTTACCACAATCAATAACATTATCAGCAGCCTTTAAACCATGAAGACCAACACCCTCAACATGATAAGTTCCCTTATCAGCTTTCTGAATATCAACACCCATAGCCTGAAAAGCCTTTTTAGTATTTAAGCAATCCTCACTCTCAAGCATGCCATGTATAGTACTCTTTCCCTCAGCAATAGCTGAAAAAATTAGGGACCGATGTGATATAGATTTATCACCTGGTATTTTAATCTTCCCTTTAACAGAGCTACAAGCTTTTGTCTTAAAAATCATTTCTACTCACCTTCTCATCCTCATCTTTTTTCTTCCTCTTTCTCCCTCTCCTACAATCTCATAATTTGCTACATCTTGCTCATAAGCCTACTCAACTGGAGGAGTAAATCTCTTTAGGAAAAACTCTATTTGCTAAATTTAAGGTTAGACATATTCTGAATGAGCATTTAAAATAGATCCAGCACCGCATGGAAGGATATGAATGTTTAACAAATCACTGCCCTCTTCTATTATAAACGCATTGTTGAGGCCAGTACTAGCGAATCAACTTGCGTTGCACTGTACCATTATATTCTACTATCTTAGTTTGTTTTCTTATTCAGAACCTGGAAGAGGAGTTTGTTTAAGCTATTTTTTGCGAATGAAGTTATGTCTAACCTGGCTTATAAACTCGAGAATTATCATATATGAATTTACTCCTCCAGTGATAGCCGACGTTTTCGAGCTGATGACATCAATTTATAGATCATATCCTCGTTATCTTCTTCCAAAGCTATCTTAAACTTATTCATTCCATCTAGAAAAGCATCAAGATTCTCAATAATAGCTTTCTTATTAGTCACAAAAATATCCTGCCACATTTCTGGATTACAGCCAGCAATCCTGGTAAAATCTCTAAAACCCTGTCCCATAATCTTGGACATTTCAGAATATTTATTTTCTGAATCCGCAAGTAGATTAACGCTTGCTGCTGCAAGTAAATGGGGTAAGTGACTTGTTAAAGCAACTATCTCATCATGTCTTCTAGCATTCATAAATACTAATTTTGCCCCAATTCCTTTTAATAGATTTATTAAATTATTATAATTACCCGTATCTTTGCTTTCATTTAAAATCCCATTTTCCCTCGAATCATCCTCTATTTCACTATCATCTCTAATTATTACGTAAGTTTTCTCTTTGAATAGGCTTGCAGATGCATACTCAGGACCACTAAGCTCTTTACCTGTCATAGGATGTCCTGCCACAAATTGAAGCTCAGGAAAGTTTTCTTTAATTTCCTGACAAATATATTCTTTAGTACTTCCCATATCACTTACTATAGTTTTTTCAGAATCTATATATGGCAGGAGATCAGTAATAACTTTAACTACTGATCTCACAGGTACTGCAATAAATATTATATCTAATTTTGATATATTTTCATTATCTATAATTTTATCTATTATTTTATTTTTTTTAACATAACTTAGGTTTTTTTGATCCTTATCAAGACCATATAATTTAAGCTTATCAAAATTATCTTTCAAAGCTAGAGCCAAAGAACCGCCCATTAAGCCAAGTCCGATTATTCCAATATTCATTTTATATTTCACGATCCACAGCTTTAGCTATAGGTTTCAAATCTTCTATTAGTTCATTAAATGTTTCAAACTTAAGTGATTGTTGACCATCACTAAGAGCTCTTGTTGGCTCAGGATGAACCTCAACAATTAAACCGTCAGCACCCATAGCAATAGCACCTTTTGAAGCAGGTTTTACAAGATCCCAATGTCCTGTTCCATGACTTGGGTCAATTACTACTGGTAAATGACTAAGGCTCTTAAATACAGGTACACTTACTAAGTCCAGAGTATTACGAGTGTGGTCTTCAAAAGTTCTTATACCTCTTTCACATAAAATAACATTGTAATTACCCTCTGACATTATATATTCGGCAGCCATCAAAAACTCTTTATATGTCGCACTCATACCCCTTTTTATCATTACTGGCTTTTGACTTTTCCCTACTTCTCTTAAAAGAAAAAAGTTTTGCATATTACGTGCACCAATCTGAAAAACATCTGCATAATTTTCCACTAACTCAACATCTCTTGGGTCAACTACTTCTGTTACTACTGCCAGGCCTGTCTCATTACCAGCTCTGCGTAATATTTTTAAACCCTCTTCTTCAAGACCCTGGAAACTATATGGAGATGTACGTGGTTTAAAAGCACCACCTCTGAGGACTTTTGCCCCTGCTTTTTTTACTGCAATAGCAGTTGACATTAATTGTTCTTCACTCTCTACAGCACAGGGTCCAGCCATCATACAAATTTCCTTACCACCAATTTTTACACCATCAATTATTTCAATTACTGATGACTCTTTTTTGAAAGTTTTACCAACTAACTTATATGGTTCCACAATAGGAACTAGTTTTTCTACACCAGGATGTGCCCCCAATGAGTCAATCAATTCTTCTCGATCAAGATCTCCAATAATACCAATAATCATCCTCTGTGTACCCCTGGAAGGATGTGGAGTATAACCTAGTTCCTCAACTCGTCTAGTCACCTTAGATATCTGTTCTTTTGATGCATTTTCTTTCATTACAATAATCATACTACTCTCTCCTCTCTAATCTCTTCTTTTTTTAATTATTTAAATCTGGCCGTAAATTTACAGCCTTTCGTAAGTAGACATGTTTTATATCATCAAGTTTACAATCTCTATTAATATAAACCATAATTCTAATACATTTTCGCAAAGAATTTTCAACTTTCATCTCCTGAAAACACAATAAGGGCACATTATCTAAGCCCAGTTTTCGAGCTGCTACTGCAGGATAAACACTTTTTATATCAGCTGTAGCTGTGAATGTAACACTTACAAATTCTTCAAGCTGGAGATCATTTTCATTTATTATTTCTTTAAGTATTTCTTCACTTGCTTGAAGCACTTCGTCTTCTTTATCCTCTTCTACAGTTATTGCTCCACGTATTGCTCTCATTATTATTCACTCCAAATATTTTTAAAAAAATTAACACCCAGTAAATTGCCTAGTTAATTCAGACACTATTCAGGGTGTTACTAATTTTAAACATTTTATCATATTAAGTTTTTATTGTCCAGTACTTTTAATAAATTATTATAATTTATCATAAAATTCCACAACACCAAGTCTTTTTTCTTCAGAAAATACTCTAAATTGCTGACCTACATGCCAGGACCTCACATTTGGACTTATCTCTTTAATCTCTAGAGTCAAAGCTTGATCATAAAATTTTGAATCTATTAATAAAAAGTCTCCTTCACTAATAGCTATTTCCACAAAACCAGCTGAAAAATTAGCTACTCTAGTACCATTCTTCACTAGCCATACTTGAGGTAGAGAATAATCCTGTTCTAGAGAAATAAGAATTTTTCCTTCAGAAAAACTTTGTGGTCTAGCAAAAACTTCAACAGTTTCATCTTCATGAAGCACATTCCTAAGCGAATACTCTAAATTTTTGATTCTTTGATAACCCATATCAGTCCTCATAATTAATTGTAAACTAATTAAAAGAATTAAACCAATCACTATAAAATTAACAAGAAATTTTTCTACCATCTCCAAAAAATTTCTCAAATAAAACACCCCCGGGAATAATCTTTAATATATTTTTATGTGCTTCTATTATTAATTATCCCGGATTTATTTAAGTTTAATAAATTAAATCATTTTTAATTTTTTAAGAGCAAGTTTAGCTGCATTTTGTTCTGCTTCTTTTTTACTGGAACCATTTCCTATGCCAAGAACTCTATCCTGGTGTTTAACTTCAACAGTAAAGACTTTATTATGATCAGGACCCTTTTCTTTTACTACCAAGTATAAGGGCCTATCTAAATTATCTTTTTGTATGATTTCTTGCAGTATTGTTTTATAATCTTGAATGTAATTCCCTTGCTCTACATCAATAATAATATCCTCAAACAATTCTATTATAAACTTTTGGGCAACACTAATACCCATGTCTATATAAATCGCTGCTATCAAAGCCTCTACAACATCAGCTAAAATAGATTCTCGACCTCGACCACCTGAAAGTTCTTCACCCTTGCCTAGCAAAAGATATTTACCTAAATTCAATGAGCGAGCCTTAATTGCCAATACAGGCTCACTTACTATTACAGATCGCATTTTGGCTAATTCTCCTTCTGGATAATCAGGAAAATTTTCAAAAATATAAGTGCTAATTACTAAACTCAAAACAGAATCTCCTAGAAATTCAAGTCTTTCATTATCTCGCAATCTAAGCTCGGTATTTTCATTACTAAAAGACTTATGGGTAAAAGCTCTTTGTAAAAGCTTTTTATCATTAAACTTAAGCATTAGCTTTTTTTCTAGATCTAAAATTAAGTTTTCAAAATCAGATAAAAGCATAAAATTGCTCCTTTATTTATTCATCTTTCCCAAAAACAAGGCAAGCATTTTGCCCTCCAAATCCAAATGAATTACTCATAGCATACTTTACAGCAACATTACGAGCCTCATTAGGTACATAATCCAGATCACAATCCGGATCAGGATTTTCATAATTTATAGTAGGAGGTACTATACCCTCATAGATAGATTTAGCACAAATAACTGCTTCAACACCACCTGCTGCACCTAAAAGATGACCAGTCATTGATTTTGTTGAACTTACCATTAAATCATAAGCATGGTCTTTAAAAACACTTTTTATACCCATTGTTTCAAACTTATCATTTAGCGGTGTCGATGTTCCATGTGCATTAATATAATCTAATGCGTTTTTCTCTATACCAGCTTTCTTTATTGCCATTTCCATAGCCCTAGCTGCACCTTCACCACCAGGTGATGGCTGGGTTATATGATGAGCATCTCCTGAACTACCATAGCCTATAAGTTCAGCATATATCTTTGCTCCTCTTTGTCGTGCTGATTCTAATTCCTCTAGAATTATTACACCACTACCTTCTCCAATTACAAATCCATCACGTTCAGCATCAAATGGACGACTGGCTCTACTGGGTTCATCATTTCTGGTAGTAAGTGCTTTCATATTAGCAAATCCTGCTACTGCAGATGGAGAAATAGCTCCTTCTGTTCCACCAGCAATCATGATATCAGCATCTCCACGTTTAATCATTTCTGCTGCCTCGCCAATAGCACTTGTCCCAGAAGCACAAGCTGTAACAGCATTACTATTAGGACCCTTAGCCCCAGTATATATAGAAACATGGCCTGAAGCCATATTTGATATCATCATAGGTATAAAAAATGGACTTACCCGTCTTGGTCCTTTTTTAATCAATTTTTCAATCTGATCTTCCAATACCTCTATTCCGCCTATTCCAGAACCAATTAAAACACCAACTTGATCAGCATTATTTTCATCAATTTCAAGACCAGAATCCTCTAAAGCCTTATTAGCTGCATAAATAGCATATTGAGTAAATAAAGCTAGCCTTTTGATTTCTTTTCGATCAATATATTCTTCAGGCTTAAAGTCTTTAATTTCAGCACCAATTTTACTAGGATAATTACTTACATCAAATTTACTAATATTACTTATCCCAGATTTAGAATTTATTATATTATTCCAAAAAATATCTAATTCTGTACCAAGTGCAGAAACAACACCTAAACCTGTAATAACGACTTTTCTTTCCATAAATATCCCCCCTTTTTAAGTAGGAACAAATTCAAAATAATTGTATTATTAAATATATCTAAGCAGCCATTTTTCATAATATATAAGTAGAGCAAGGCTCCATTATAAGCGGAGCCCCCCCCTTCTTATAATTCATAAAATTTTTATAAATTCTCTTCAATATAATCTACTGCGTTTTGCACAGTTTGAATTTTTTCAGCGTCTTCGTCAGGAATTTCAATATCAAATTCCTCTTCAAAGGCCATAACTAATTCAACAACATCCAAAGAATCAGCACCAAGATCATCAATAAATGAAGCTTCTGAAGTAACTTCATCTGCATCAATAGCTAATTCTTCAACAATAATATCAACCACCTTTTGATAAACATCTTCCATTTATTTCACCTCCTTTCACATTACCATTCCACCGTCAACATTAATAACCTGACCATTAATATAATTTGCTTCATCAGAAGCTAGAAATACTATTAAATTAGCAACATCTTCTTGTTTTCCGAATTTATTTAAAGGTATAGCGCCTAACATATCCTTTTTTACGTTTTCAGGTAAATTTTCTGTCATATGTGATTCAATAAATCCTGGAGCTACTGCATTTGCAGTAATACCTCTGCTGGAAACTTCTTTAGCAAGTGATTTAGTAAAACCAATAACACCTGCTTTGGAGGCAGAATAATTAGCCTGACCAAGATTTCCCATAATACCAACAACAGAAGCAAGATTAATTATTTTCCCACTTCTTTGTTTCATCATTGATCTTAAAATGGCTTTACTACAGTTAAACACACCTTTTAAATTAACAGCAATAACAGAATCCCATTCATCTTCTTTCATACGTAATATAAGATTATCTCGCGTAATACCAGCATTATTGACCAATATATCAATATGATCAAATTCTGCTTTACTTTCCTTTACTAGTTTTTTTGCTTCATCCATTTTTGAAATATCTGCTTCAATCATTATTGCTTTTCGACCCATATTTTGAATAGTTTCAACTACTTCTTCAGCATTTTCTTTTTCACCAGCAAATGGATAGTTAATAATTATATCTGCTCCTTCTTTCGCAAGATATTCAGCTGTAGTGGCTCCTATCCCTCTAGAACTACCGGTAACAATTGCAACCTTACCCTCTAGTCTCATAAAATATACCCCCTCAAATCCTTTATTATCTTAATATTTGTAAAGATATTATTAACTATAACTTAGTTATTAATTTATCCAAACTCTTTATATCTTCAACATTATATGCATTAACTGATCTATCAATTCTTCTCATTAGTCCTTTTAATACTCGACCTGGTCCTACTTCAATAAAAGTTTCAACATTATTAGCAATCATTAACTGTACTGATTCTAACCAGCGAACACTTCCACTTATTTGTTTAATTAATAATTCTTTTATTTCAAGTGGATTATTAAGAAAATTAGCTGTAACATTATCAACAATAGGGTATCTGGGCTGATTAAATGAAATATCTTTTAAATATTCGGCAAAGCGTGATTCTGCTTTTTCCATCAAAGATGAATGAAAAGGGCCACTAACTTTTAGTTCTACTACTTTCTTAGCTCCCCCTTCTTCTGCTAAAGCACATGCTTCTTTAATTGCTCTTATTTCTCCAGATATTACAACTTGCCCAGGAGAATTATAATTCGCAAGTTCACAAACTCCTTCTACTTTTTGACAGATAAACAATATTTTTTCTTCTTCCAAGCCAATTATAGCAGCCATACTTCCTTCAAGATCTTCTATACCATCACTCATTATTATACCCCGATTTTGTACTAAATTAAGACCATCTTCAAAACTAAGTACTTCACTGGCGGCTAAAGCTGAATAATGGCCAAGACTATGTCCTGCTACTATATCAGGGTATATATCTTTAGATTCTAAAACTTTATTTATAATATAACTTATTGTATAAATAGCTACTTGAGTATTTCTAGTATTATTCAAGTCTTCTACAGGACCATTTAAACATAATTCTTTCAAATTAAAATCTAATATTTTATTTGCATTTTCTATTATATCTTCGGCAAATGAAAATTGCTCAATAAATTCTTTTCCCATGCCCACATATTGTGAGCCCTGCCCAGGAAAAACAAAAGCTATTTTACTCATTTTAACTGCTCCCCTTAAAATTTTCAATAATACTTTTAGCATCTTTCATTATTTCATCTATAATTTCCTTAGCTGGTTTAATATCACTAATTAGACCAGCTATTTGACCTGCCATTACACTGCCCTCATCTATATTACCTTCACGAACAGCATCTCTTAAACGCCCAGCACCATATTCTTCGATTTCGTCTTTACTGGCTCCTTTTCGCTCTAAATCAGCCATTTTACGTGTTAGTATATTTTTTAAATTTCGAACTGGATGACCTGTACTTCTACCTGTAACCACAGCATCACGATCTTTTGCTTTTACAATAGCTTCTTTATAAAAATCATGTGCTGTACATTCAGTAGAACAAACAAAACGTGTACCTATTTGCACAGCCTCAGCTCCTAATGCTATTGATGCAATCAAGCCACGTCCATCAGCAATTCCACCAGCAGCTATAACTGGTAATTCAACAGCATCAACGATTTGAGGTACAAGTGACATTGTAGTTAGATCACCTATATGACCTCCAGCTTCGTTACCCTCAGCTATAATAGCATCAACCTGAAGTCTCTCCATACGTTTTGCAAGCGAAACTGAAGGAACTACTGGTATTACTTTGGTTCCTATTGACTTAAATCTTTCTATATATTTACCTGGATTTCCAGCACCAGTTGTAACAATGGGAACTTTTTCTTTTATCACTAAATCTACTATATCATCAACAAATGGTGATAGCAACATAATATTTATTGCAAATGGCTTATCAGTCTCTTTCTTTACTTTAGCAATTTCTTCTGCAACTACTTCCGCTGGGGCATTTCCCGCCCCAATAATTCCTAATGCACCAGCTTTACTAACTGCTGCTGCTAGTTCTCCAGTAGCTACCCAAGCCATACCACCCTGTATGATCGGAACTTCAATCTCTAGTAAGTCTAATATTCTAGTGCTTAGCATTGTTTAACCCTCATTCCATTCAATAACAGTTGATGCCCATGTTAATCCAGCACCAAAAGCTACTAATACTATAACATCTCCGTTTTTAACCAATCCCGCTTCTTTCGCTTCAACTAAAGCAATCGGTACAGATGCACTTGATGTATTACCGTAATAAGGTAAATTTACAAAAACTTTGTCTTCTCCCAGGTTCAATCTATTTGCGGCAGCTTCTATAATTCTAGTGTTTGCCTGATGTGGTACCAATAAATCTACATCATCAGGACTTAAACCAGCTTTTTCTATTACATTAACTGAAGCTTGCCCCATTGTCTTCACAGCAAATTTGAAGACTTGATTTCCCTCCATTTTTATATAATGTTTCTTCTCTTCAATAGTTATTTCACTAGAAGGGTTTAAAGAACCTCCTCCTGGAATGTAAAGACTCTTACCTCCAGCACCATCAGCACCCAGATCAAAAGCTAACATACCACCTTTATCAGTAGCTTGAAGAACTGCTGCTCCTGCTCCATCACCGAACAATACACAAGTACTACGATCTTCCCAATCGGTAATTTTCGAAAGTGTCTCTGCTCCTATAACTAATACATTTTTATAAAGTCCAGATTCAATAAATTGAGCTCCTACTGCCAGACTATATACAAAGCCTGAACATCCTGCTTCTAAATCAAAGGCAGCAGCTTTTTTTGCACCTAATTTTTCTTGAATTAAACAGGCAGTAGCCGGAAAAGCCATATCTGGTGTTACAGTAGCTACTATTATTAAATCAAGATCTTCTGCTCTTATATCTGAATCATCTATAGCTGCTTTTGCAGCTTCATATCCAATATCAGCTGTCGTAACATTATCCTCAACAATATGTCTTTCAATAATACCAGTCCTACTTCTAATCCACTCATCACTAGTATCCACCATTTTTTCTAAATCTGCATTTGTCAAAACTTTAGGCGGTACATATTTGCCTATCCCTGTAATTGTTGCTTTTTTAGTCAATATTTTCACCGTCCTTATTTATATTCTCTTCAATTGCTGTAACAACATTGTTTTTAACAGTATTTCTAGCAACTTTAATAGCATTTTCAATAGCTACTTCATCGGAGCTTCCGTGACTAATAATTACAACTCCATTAACTCCAAGCAAAGGCGCCCCTCCATATTTTCTATAGTCCACTTTTTCCTTAAAAGCTTTTAAATATGGTTTTAGTAATAAAGCCCCTAACTTTGAACGTAGATTAGTGTATAAAGCATCTTTTAGCAAATTAGACATCAAAGAAGCAACACCTTCAGTAGTTTTTAAAACAATGTTACCAACAAAACCATCACAGATAACTAAATCACAATTTCCATTAAAAATATCTCTACCCTCAACATTACCTATAAAATTTTTGATTCTATTATCATTTTCAAACAAAGGATATGATTCTTTAACTAATTGATTACCTTTTTCTTTTTCTTCACCTATACTTAATAAACCAATTCTTGGATTATCTATTTTAAGAACATTCTTAGCATATATTTGACCCATAAGCGCAAATTGTAATAAATGTTTTGGTTTACAATCCGCATTTGCACCATTATCCATAACAATAGTCTGCCCATTTATACTAGGAAAATTAATTAAAATAGAAGGACGTTTTATTCCTTTAAGTCTTCCTAAATTAAAAAGAGATGCTGCCATAACTGCTCCCGTGTTGCCCGCTGATATAAAAGCGTCAACTTCTTTTTCATTCAGTAAGTCAACACCTTTTACTAATGAAGAATCTTTTTTTCGCCTAATAGCTCTGCTTGGAGAATCAGACATTGTTATAATCTCTTCAGCATTTCTTATACTTATTCTTTCTTGAGGATAATCTTCTGACAAACATTCTTCAATTGCCTTTTTCTTACCTATCAACTCAATCTCTATATCATTAAAAGACTGACAGGCTAACAATGCTCCTTTTACTATTTTTTCCGGAGCATGATCTCCTCCCATTGCGTCTACAGCAATTTTCACTATTATACCTCCCTCTTGGCAAAGATAATAAAATCACCTTCAAATACTAAAAGATCATCAATATAAGTTTTAACTGATATATCATACTTATATTTTTCTTTCTTAATTACTTCAGCCCTAGCTCTTATCTTATCGTTAATATGTACTGGTTGATGAAAGTTTAAATTAGACATTCCTGTTAAAACATTACTAGCATCAACTACGGCTACAGCTAAGGAATTAGCCTGGGCAAATAAGTAATGACCTCTAATAATTTTACTGCGTTGTAAAGCCATTTCTTGTGTAGTTATTAAAATTGATTCTGCATAATTATCAAGCTCTAAAGCTATAAGATCACCAATAACTTCACCTTCACTAACAGACTTTAAACGAGCATATGCTGAGGCAGCATTTTTTGTTCTTTCTCTTACTTCAGGTATGCCCATCTCCAAACGATCTAATCTAATAGTTTGGATGCTAACATTAAAGCGTTCTGATAATTGCTTATCAGTCAAAAGTGGGTTCTCCTCTAGTAAGATATTTAATTTTGTTTGTCTTTCTTTTTTATTCATTTTCATTTTTATCATCACCTATTAGTACCTGGTATTAATACCACCTACTATTATAATCTATTTATTTAATAATTGCAAGAAAAAGAAATTTACTTACCTATCCAAAAAAAATGACCCTGCGTAAACAGGGTCACTTATATTAGATATAATTTATTTTGCTACTACCTCTTCACCTTTGTAATGACCGCAAGCAGGACACACTCTATGAGGTAACTTTAACTCATGACACTGAGGACATTCAGCTAAATTAGGACTTTTTAATTTCCAGTGAGTACGTCTTTTACGTTTGCGCGCTTTTGAAGTTTTTCTCTTAGGTACAGCCATTGTGCAACACCTCCTTAGTCTTCATCCTTATCTTTAAAAAAATCTTTTAATTTTGTTAATCTAGGGTCAAGAACTTCCGTATCACAATCACAACTATGTTGATTTAGATTATTACCACAAACACTACACAATCCCTCACACTCTTCAGAACATAAGTGTTTCATTGGCAAAGTTAAAATAATATTTTCTTTGAGCATATCTCCTATTTGAAAATTATTTTTATCAGGAATATTATCCTTGTCAATTTCTTCATCAATTTTTAATTCAATTTTATGTTCAAATTTATCTAAACATCGACTACAAACAAGTAATAATATACCGGTGAAACTTCCTGAAAAGACAAAATAATCTTCTGTATTGTAAATATTTAAATCCAAGTTAAAAGGATATGGTGTTTTAATCTCCTGATTATAATGTTTCAAATCTGAAATCTCAAATTGTTTTTTTATATTTTTAAAACTACCAACATCTTTTAAATTACTTAAATCAATATTAACTTTCATCACCTCTCAACAGAGCCACATTTAATTATAATGGAAAGTAAGTAATCTTGTCAAGAAAAAAAACAAAGAAATTATTCTTATATTCTTCTTATAATCTTCTTATAATAAAGCATTTGTTTCACGGGCAATCATTAATTCCTCGTTAGTGGGAATTACAAATAGCCTAATATTAGAATCAGCTGTGCTTATCTCTACTTCTTTTTTCCTAATACTATTGGCTTTTTCATCTACATGTACATTTAGGAAAGCAAGACTTTCTATGATATCTTCCCTAAGGTCTTGTTGGTTTTCACCAATACCAGCTGTAAATACAATAGCATCAACACCACCCATTGCTGTCATATAAGCACCTATGTACTTAATAATTCTATATTTAAAAATATCTAAAGCAGCTAGTGCCTGTTCATTTCCCTCGGCTGCCCCTGCTGTAACATCCCTAGAATCACTACTAATTCCAGACACTCCATAAAGACCACTTTTCTTATTCATTATATTATCTACTTCCTCAATAGATAAATCTTCTTTATCCATCAAAAAAGGAATTATAGCTGGATCAATATCGCCACAACGAGTTCCCATTACTAAACCTTCTAATGGAGTAAGTCCCATACTAGTATCAACAGATTTCCCGCCATCTATAGCTGCAATACTAGCACCATTTCCTAAATGACAAGTAATTATTTTTAGTTTTTCCAATGCTTTGTCCATTAATAAAGCGGTTCTCTGTGCAACGTATTTATGAGATGTACCGTGGAAACCATAACGTCTAATTCCATACTTTTCATAATACTTATATGGAAGAGCATATAAATAAGCTTTTGTAGGCATTGTTTGGTGAAAAGCCGTATCGAAAACAGCAACTTGAGGTTTACCTGGCAAGAGGTCTTCACAAACCTTAATCCCTGTTAAATTTGCTGGATTATGCAATGGAGCTAATTCTGACACACTATCAATTTCATTAATTACTTCTTCTGTAATAATAGTTGATTCAGCAAATTTTTCTCCACCGTGGACAACTCTGTGTCCTACAGCCTTAATCTCATCCATGCTAGATAAGACACCTTTATCTTTATCTAATAATGCATCTATAACCATTTTAATAGCCACAGAATGGTTTGGAATATCTTTTTTGATTTCAATAAACTTATCATCTACTGTTTCTTGTTCTAAAACAGAATCATCTATACCAATCCTTTCTACAAGTCCCTTAGCTAATACTGTTTCATCTGTCATGTCAATTAATTGATATTTAACGGAAGAACTACCGCTATTTAATACAAGAATTTTCAAGTACACCACTCCTTTTTAAAACCTTTATACAATTTGTTTAATTTTTTATTCTGAAGCTTGTTAAAATATTTTTGAATATATCACATAGTCTTGTCCTATAATTCACAATACTAACTTTTCAAAATAAATGAATTCATTCTAATTACTAGCTTGTACAGAAGTAATAGCTACTATATTTATTATATCATCAACAGAACAACCTCTTGATAAATCATTAATAGGTTTTGCTATACCCTGTAATATAGGACCTAGTGCTTCTGCTTTAGCTAATCTTTGAGTTAGCTTATAAGCAATATTACCAGATTGTAAATCAGGAAAGATTAAAACATTAGCTTTTCCAGCCACATCGCTATCTGGACACTTTGTCTTAGCTATAGCATCAATTAAGGCTGCATCTGCTTGCAATTCCCCATCCAACTTTAACTGCGGAGCCTTCTGATTGGCAATTCCTGTTGCCTCTACTACTTTGTCTACTAATTCATGTTTTGCACTCCCTTTAGTAGAAAATGATAATAAAGCTACTATTGGCTCTATATCCAATAAACATTTAGCTGTTTCTGCAGAACTAATTGCGATTTCTGCTAGTTGTTCAGCATTTGGATTAGGATTCACACCGCAATCCCCAAAGATAAAAGCACCATTATTACCATACTCTACATCTGGAACTTGCATAATAAATGCTCCTGACACTACTGAAACACCTGGCTTTGTTTTTATAATTTGAAAAGCAGGTCTCAAAACATCACCTGTTGAATTAATAGAGCCTGCTACCATACCTGCTGCTCTATCTGTATGAACCAACATTGTACCAAAGTAAAGGGGGTTAACTACTTGACTTCTCGCATAATCCTCAGAAATCCCTTTATGCTTCCTCAGCTCAAAAAACAAATTAGAAAATTCATCTAGCAAGTCTGAATCTTTCGGGTTAATTAGAGTAGCATTATCTATATTAACTCCTACTTCTTTGGCAATACTCTTCATCTCTTCTACGTCGCCAAGAATATATAGATCAGCTATATTATCTTGAAGTATTAATCCTGCAGCCCTTATAACTCTTGCTTCATTACCTTCTGCTAATACAATTTTCTTTTTATCCTCTTGAGCCTTTCTTTTAAAACTTGTCAGCAAATCCATGTTTTCATCCCCTTAATTATTATTAGTAATTGTAACTTATCCCTTTTTTTGATATCATTAATATAATACTACAAGATATCCAATTATCCTTTATTTAATCCAAAGAAATACTTATCAAAATTTTAAGATATTTAAAATAAATTCTATTTTAATGTAGTTATTCTATACTAATGGATATAATAAAAACAAAATAGAAACAAGCAATTTTATAGATATAGGGGAGAATAATATGAATATATTAGGTATTATTACCGAATACAACCCATTTCATTATGGACATTTATATCATTTACAAAAAGCTAAAGAAATAAGCAATAGTGATACAATTATTTGTATAATGAATGGTAATTTCGTACAAAGAGGAAAATTAGCCTTATTAGATAAATGGTCACGTACTAAAATGGCATTAGCTAATGGAGTTGACATGGTTATTGAACTACCATTAATTTATGGTATCCGTAGTGCCGAGTATTTTGCAGAAGGATCTATCAAAATACTTAATGATACTGGTATAGTAAATAAACTTGTATTTGGTAGCGAAACAGGAAATATTAATCCTTTAAAAGAAGCAAGTAAACTTTTAAAAACGGAAGATGCTTACTTCCAACAAAGACTACAAAAATATCTGTCTACAGGAAAATCATTTCCACACGCAAGAGCTATGGCACTTAAAGATTATCTCAATTATCTTCCATATGATAAAAAACTTATAATCCAGGAGCTGGAAAAAACACTAAACGAACCTAATAATATCCTTGGTATAGAATATTTAAAAGCCCTGGATAAATACAATTCTAAGATAGAAGCATATACGATCAAACGAGAAGGTAGTGGCTATCACGAGCAAGAATTACAAGAAATATCAAGCGCAACTGCTATTAGAAAAAAAATATATGAAAATGGCTTTTCTTCTATTAAGAATTATCTTCCAGAAGAAAGTTACCAAATAATCGCAGAAGATTTTCAAAATAAGAAATTAGCTATTAATAAAGAATATTTTTCTATGATGCTACTAGCTAATTTAAGACAAAGAAACTCTGATAATCTTCGAGAATTCGCAGAAATAGAAAATGGATTAGAAAATAGGATAGTGGATCAAGTCCATAAATCAGCAAGTCTTCAAGACTTAATCGATAAGATTAAAACCAAAGCTTTTACTCGAACTAGGATTCAACGGAATTTATTGCATATATTCTTCAATATAAAAGAAGTTGATTTCAAAGAATTAGATTCTCACGGCCCTCAATACATTAGAGTTTTAGGTATAAAAAAAACCCGCAAAGATCTCTTATCAAAAATTAGCAAAAAATCACAAATACCTGTTGTTATTAATCCATCTCAATATATGAAAGAGGTTTCTCCAAATAATAAAGATCCTCTAATTAAATCTTTAAGCTATGATATTATTGCTAGTGATATCTACAGTTTACTCTATAAAGATCCTAAATATAGAAATGGTCACCTAGACTTTACTATGCCACTAATTAAAGTGTGAGTTAATAATTTTAATATACTACCTTGTAAACTAAGGTAGTATATTAAAATTTGTACTAGTTAATTTGCTAATTGTTCCAAATGATTAATAGCATCATCAATAGTCTCAATTTTTATTACTTCTATCGTACTTGCAGCAGCTATAGCTTCTTCATAATTATCTACTGGGACAAAAAATAAAACTGCATTATTTCTTTCTGAAGTAATTACTTTTTGTTCTACTCCATCTATCTCACCTATTTTTCCATCTAAATTTATAGTTCCTGTGCCAGCAATCCTATTCCCAGCCGTTATATCTTGAGGTATAAGCTGATTATATATTTCTAAGGAGAACATTCCTCCAGCTGATGCTCCTCCTATTCTTTCTGTATGAAAAATTACTTCTTTAGGAAAATCAAAATATAAGTCTGTATATATCAACACACCTATGGATGCCTGCTTTTCTCCTTCATGCAATTGTACAGTTTCCATTTTATAATCCAAAGTCTCACCATCTCGTTTCACAGTAACTTTTATTTCTTCACCAATCTCATTTTCTCTAATAAAATCAATAGCGTCTTGATCTTCTTTTACTTCTTTATCATTAATTGCGATTATCCTATCACCTTTTTCAAGTTTCCCCTTAGCGGATCCATTTTCTAGAACTTCATTAACAAAAACACCCCGATTATTTACCTCAACATCATATCCTGCTTTTTCAAATGCTACTGCCTTAGCTGTGTTTTTACTATTTTCCATAGATATTAGCATTATATTATAATATTCACTCATACTCATACCTTCAGGTAAATGTTCCTCCATAGGCTCAATAACTACTCCTCTTGGTCTTCGTAAAGAATAATGAAGGACATCCCAAACACTAGCCCTCTTACTTGTAACAGCTGTTAACATAAAAACCCCATCGCCATAACTTTCGTAACCATCTTCTACACTTATTATCTCTTCTAATTCTTCTGCAAGCCCTGGTGACATCATCATATAAGGTGTTGGAATAAAATAAATTGTAATTAAAAAAATAAAACAAAGACCTATGATTTTTATTATAATTCCATCTTTTTTTGACATTTAACTTCTCTCCTTAATTTTTTCTTTTATTCTTGGTAATGCCTGATAAATAGCATCTTGGCCAGCTTTAAAACATTCATTATACGCATTCAAATCAAAAGAATTACAATTATTCAAATCGGGTTTAATAATGATATCCGACTCGAAAGTTTTATATTTTTCTAACTCATGCTGAATAATATCAAATGTATTAAATAATATATGAAAAATATTATCTGCTTCGTAATGTACATTTTTTACAGAGACATCTACTGCTATAACAATATCTGCATCCATTTTCCTTAGAGTAGCTATTGGTACCGGATCTAAAACTGCACCATCTACTAATACACGGTTTTGATGTTTGAAAGGTACATAAATTCCAGGTATTGAAGTACTAGCTCGAATAGCTCTAGCAAGAGAACCATTCTCCAATACTACATGTTCTCCTTTTTCTATATCACAAGCTATTGCTCTAAAAGGAATCTTCAAATCTTCTATATTTTTCCCCTGTGTAATTAATTCCAAAAAAGATAGCAATTTTTCTCCCTTAATCAAACCTTTACGAGGAAAAGTAATATCTGTAATATGATCCCAGTTTAGTTCTTTAGCAATTTCTTTTATGTATTTTATAGGAACACCAGCAGCATATACTCCACCAATCAAACTACCTATACTAGTACCGGCAATCATATCAATACGTATACCTTCTTCTTCTAACACCTCCAAAATAGGGATATGAGCCATTCCACGGGCTGCTCCAGCCCCTAAGGCCAGACCTATTTTTATATTTTTTGTAAGCATAATTCCCACCTCTTGCTAAAATGTATAATATAAGTATAAAAATATTGGAAAAACAACATCAAATCAATTATATAGTAAGAAAAGACAAATTGCAAAACAGAAAAAAGGAATTTTTTTATATTTAACTAATAATAATAATAAATAATGTTTTATTTTAATTGACCTAATTAATTATATGCAATATTAAGCTAAGTAATTATATTTTTATAAGTTATCTATAAACCAGCTCAACTTCGCAGATAAACTTATAGGATAAACCCGCTTACCATGACAGCTTTAATAGCCTAATAATTAAATTATCATTGGGTGTATAAAAGGCTATTGCTATTAGAATCTCTTAGAACTGCGAAGTTAAGTAAACTAAGTATATGAGGTGATTCAATGTGTGGTAGATATTATGTAAAGATAAGTATCAATAAGTTACTAGAAAAATACGGGATTATTAATGAAGATTTTTATACCATGAAAGAAAGAAAAAATAAAGAAATAATAAACCGTGAGATTTTCCCTTCTCAGGAAGCTCCTATTATTATAAAAAACAATACAAGTTCTGGCCCTATTATCCAGAATTTAAAATGGGGATTTTCACCCTCATATAGTAAACGATTGATTATTAATGCCAGAGCAGAAACAATAGATAGCAAAAAAACTTTTAAAAAAGCTTTTCTAAAACGACGTTGTCTAGTTCCTGCAAGTGCATTTTTTGAATGGGAAAAGAGTAATAACACAAAGCTAAAACAAAGAATCTTCTTGAAAAATAAAAATCTGTTTTCTCTAGCTGCTATTTATGACAGTTTCTCTAATGAAAAAGGCAAAAAAATATATGCATTTACTATTATAACCACATCTGCGAATAATAAAATCTCTTCTATTCATAATAGAATGCCTGTTATCCTTAATGAGAAAGATGAAAAAAAGTGGCTTGATACTAATTTTGATGATCCTATCCAGCTCAAAGGACTTTTACAGCCCTATCCCAATGAAGAAATAGATATAATTCCTGAAAATAAAAAGCAAAGTGAACAAATGAAATTAGATTTTAATGATAGTTAAGTTACTGTTTACATAAAATTAAAGCCACTTGTTTAGAGCAAGCCCACCTGCTTTCTCTAATAAGGTATTTATCGCCCATGACCACCAATAGTTGATTTAATACGCTCTTTTACGCTACCACTACGTAGGCTTTTGCCAAAGAAAAGAGCCTTATAACCATACTTATCCTGAAGGGCATCCTTTGTCTTATTCAGTTCAATTTCTGAAACTTTATCTTCAAAAAGATTGAGTTGTTGAGAAGAAGATGGGCATAAATTACCTAGAGAAATATTTATCTGCCTGACTGCTTGACCCTGATAGTTTTCTCCTAATAAGTTAAGAGCCACTTCATATACATCAAAGGTGGAGTTAGTGTGTTTAGAAATTGTTCTTTGTACATGAAAACCTCCATCCTTTTCTCCTTTACTATATCCTAGGCCTAAAGTAATGGTTTTGCCCAGCAAGCTTTTATCCCTAGCTCTTTTAGCTACTTCTTCTGCCAATTCAAAAATGACTGTTTTAATTTCTTCAATATCTTTATAATCCTTAAATAAGGTAATACCTCTCCCTAACGCTTTATGCTTATCTTTATAATGTCCTTCAACTCTTGATAAATCAACACCCCAGGCATGATAATAAAGTTGATTGCCCATAATCCCAAACTTATTTTCCAGTAATTCTAAAGGCAATTGAGCCAATTCTCCAACAGTATTGATACCAAGTTTCGTAAAATATTTAGATAATCGACTGCCTATTCCCCAGCATTCTTTCAAAGGTATCGGCCAGAGTTTTTTCTGTACATCTTCATACTTCCATTCAGCTAATCCCCTTTTTTTACCCTCGATATCCATTGCTACCTTGGCCAAAAACATATTAGGGCCAAGACCCATACTTGAAGGTAAAGAAAATTCCTTCATTATTTGTTCTTTTATTTTCAAGGCAGCCTGCCAGCTATTCCCTAAACTTCTTTCAGTACCATCTAATTTTAACCAGGATTCATCTATAGAATATACATGAATAGCATCAAGTGGTACAAATTCTCTAAATAGCAGTGTTATTTCTAAAGAACGTTTCAAATAAAGCCCCATACGGGCATCAACAATCTTTATTTCAGGAACACGTGGTATTTCATATAATCTACTCCCTGTACGAATATTGTATTTTTCCTTTAAAGTAGAAGAAGCAGCTAACACAACAGCTCCCGAACGGTTCTGATCCCCAACAACTGCCAGACAAACTTTCAAAGGATCCCAACCCCTATCAACAGCCTCAACACTGGCAAAAAAAGACTTCATATCAACACAGAGTATCTTATTTTTAGGTAAATTATCGTAATCAATTTTCATCTTCAACACTCCATTTTTTATAATATAGAATCAGCAAACTATTGTTCGATTTAATAATATCACACATTCGTTCGCAAAGCAAGTTTTTATCTAAGTTTTCTAGATAAAATAAAATCACCTTTTGTTAAAAAGATAAACAAAAGGTGATTAATAGTCATTTTAAAATTTTACTAAAACATGATTTGATCCTTATTTAATCAATTTGTGAATTTCAATATTAATAATGTGTTAATAAGATAGCAAAGCCAATACTTACATTTTTATAGAGCCAAGTTGAACTAAGAATATATATAATCTATCGTTTTTCATTAATTCCTCCGAAATAATCCCTTTTTCAATATCATTCCAATTTATACCTTCTTCATCCATATATATTTCTTCTTCAGATGCAATTCCTATTGCCATAGCTGCTACGTCTCCACCTTCATACTCTATAGAGTCTTCTCTGCTAATCAAGATACTTTTATTATAATCACTAAACTCTTTAGCTTCTTCATTCCCACCCCATATCACATTATCAAAAGCAGATATACGCCAAAGCTCCTCTTCTGCAAAGAAAAGATATAATGTTTCCATATTATTTGCGAAAGCATAATTTACCACAGATAGTAGCTCCATTTTTTCTTGCTGTTCTCCATCCTTATAATGCTCTAGCCAGGACAAAAAATAATACCTATCATACTCTATTTCATTTAGGCTAATATTTTGTGCAAAATAACCTTCTAGATTGAATGCATTGATAATAGTTTCTTCTCTTTCGGTTATATCAACAAAGTTTACTTCCCAAGTCAAACTAAAACTCAAACTGTTTAATAAAAAAACTAAAAGAATTAATAAAAGAATTTTTTTATTTTTTTTCATTTTTGATACATCCTTTCGTAATATTTTATTTTTTTCCATAATTCGCCCCTTTATAATAAATAATTCTTCAAAAATAAAAAAAATCCTCCTTTTTAGAAGGAAGATTTTTCTGAAAATAGTCTTATAATAATATTTTTATTTAATTTCATAATCATTATTTTTTAAATCAACAATTGTTTTGTCATTTTTCTTTTTCTTTTTACTATGCGATGTATAAGGATCATAACTAGCAAGCATTCTTTTAAGAAAGTATATAATTATAAAAAACATAATTATATTTTCTAGAAATCCAGCAAAGGGAAAAAGCTTATATGGTATCAGTGTAATTGGAGAAAATAAATATAATATAGGCAAAAGAAACAATAACTTCTTGTTTGTTTTAACATTTCTATCCATAATGAACTGTAAAAATTTCAATAATCCCGAAGTATTATTATCCATATTCATCTCCTTTTATAAGCTTTTCTCCCATTTAATATCCCACATAAGTAAAATATTTAATATCTACTTTTAAATATTATAATTCGCTGCTTTGATGATTTATAAATCTCTTTCATAATTGTTTAATTCAGCTTTTCTCTAAACAATACGAAAAATCATTATTTTTCAATTTCTAACTTATTTATAACAAGCCCTGTTAATAATTTAGGATAAAAGTCAGTAGATTTCTGTGGCATTCTTTCTCCCTCATTAGCGACTTTTTGTACATCTTCTACAGGTGTCGAATTAAGTAAAAATGCTGCTTGATAATTTTTTTCTTGATTATTTTCCATGATATTTAAAGCCTCTTCACGATAGCGAATATAATCTGTATTTGTTTTGTCTGCTAAGGCCTTTTCATCTATATTCAAATATCTTTCTAATATGGCTTTATGAAGTACAACAACATCTAGGTTTCTCCATACTGCTGACTTTTCTGCTAATAAGCTTTCCATTATTTTTTCGTCTTTTAATGTTAAAGAATAGTAAGAATCACTTTCTTTAGCCTTAAAACCAATTGTATGACATTTGCCTTGATCTTGATCCATCTTTTGATATAACAATTCAGCATTATCATATTCTTTTATATCAAAATCTTTTTCTGCATCTTTTATAAAACCTTCAAGATCAAATTTAGCTAAACCATATACTAACCTATGTGTTGGCAGAATACTCATACCTGGATCATCTATATTTACAAAAGTCATCAAACGATTTTCAAAACCCTCAGCACCTATAGATTTCCAACCTTTTTCTAGACATTCATTTCTATAATTTACTGCTGTCTGATATCGATGGTGACCATCAGCAATATAAAGAATTTTATCCTTCATTTCTTTTTGAATAGTTTCAATAACACTTTTGTCAGTTATTTTCCATAAAAGATGTGAATTTCCATCTTCATCTTTAACACTAGCACAAAGTTGTTCATCAGAAATAGCCCCATCTAAAAGATTAATTATTTTCTTTTCTTTGTCAGAATATAGCATGAAAATATGTCCAAAGTTTGCTTCAGTAGCTCTAGTTAAATTAAGTCGATCAGCTTTAGGCCCGTCCATTGTATTTTCATGAGCCTTTACCCCCTCTTCACCTTCAACTTTACCCATACCTACAAAGCCTTTCCTAACCTTTTTCTTGCCATTAACCTCATATTCTTGCCAATAAGCATAAAAGGCTGGTTTATCTTCTCTAAGTAAAATATCATTATCAATCCAATTTTTAAGATCTTCTGCAGCTACCTGATATTTGTCTTTATTCAACTCAGCTTTGCTTAAAATCATTCTGACAATATTGAAATCACTATTTTGATATAATTCTTCCCTGGTTTTAGAGTCTATTTTATCATAAGGTTGTGATACCACCTTATTTAAATCCTGAACCTTTTCCTCATTATAACGATAACCATGAAAGGGATGCACTTCTGCCAATATCCTTACCTCCTAAATATTTTTTAGCCTATCTTTGAAAATAAGCTAGATTATTAAGTAATTTTCTTAATTTTATACCATACCTAAGATACCATAATTTTTGGCAATAGTCAACTTATTCTACAAAGCTAAACTTATTAATAGCCTAGAAATAAGCACATTAAAGTAAAGTTTATAAATATTTTAGAAAAACAAACTCCATGCTTTATATTTATCCGAAAAAAATATCATATTTTTTTTATCCTAGGCAACACTATATATAAGTAAATTTATCTAAGGAGGGTAACTATGAACATAAGCCAGAAAAATATTTATAATTATTTTCAATCTATTCATAAGAAATATGAGTTTATGAACAACATAATGAGTTTTGGTATGCATAATTTATGGCGGAAAGATATAATAAAAAACTTAAAAATACAAAAAGGAAAAACTGCTCTTGATATATGTTGTGGAACTGGAGCAATTACAACAGCTCTAGGCAAAGAATTAAGTGAAGAAGGAAAAGTAATAGGCCTTGATTTCAGCGAAAATATGTTAAAGGTAGCCCAAGAAAGTATCACTGATAAGAAATTAAAGAATGTTAGTTTAGTTAAAGGCAACGCTATGAATTTACCTTTTGAAAATGAAGAATTTGATTACGTCATAATTAGCTTTGGACTTAGAAATGTGGAAAACCATAAAAAAGCCATAGAAGAAATGTATCGTGTAGTTAAAAAGGAAGGGCAAGTAGTATGTCTTGAAACTTCAAGGCCTAAATTAGCAGTTTATAAAGATTTATACTTTTTCTATTTACAAAAAGTTATTCCTATCCTGGGCAAATACATTGCCAATAATTATGCTGCATACAACTGGCTGCAAAAATCAACTATGTCTTTTATGGATAAAGACAAACTAAGTAATCTTTTTATTAAAACAGGATTTAAAAAAATAAAAGTTAAATCTTATTGTGGTGGAGTTGCCGCTATGTATCAGTTTAAAAAGTAAAACCTCAGCAGAAGCTGAGGTTTTAAAAAATAATCGCTTATCCGTCTTATATGTTTTCTAATTCATCTACAACTTTTTTTATTCCACCGAGATTTTTTAATTTCTTACCAGCATCACTTGCATTCTCACTATAACTTTTATTATTATTAAATTCATTTATGATTGTAACACAAAAAGCATAAATTTTTTACCAAATATTTAAATAAAACGA
>JBBJJH010000029.1 GCA_037623315.1 Halanaerobiaceae bacterium ANBcell28 | reverse complement strand
ATCTCCACCCAATACAGTAGCTTGTATGGAGTTTTCTTGGCTGTCTTAGATAAATTCGACCATAAGACAAATATTAATATAGCTTTAAATCGATACTTAATAATTCTCACTGCGAAAAGACTTATCATATTTCTAATTTTATTACTCATACAAATTCACCTCATCAATACTAAATTGACCAAAAGTCATATACTGACCACTGGTCATTTTAAACTATAACCCATTTACTGGATATTGTCAAGAGTTTTATATTAATTATGATATTTAATTATTTCACATTAATCTCATATTCATAAGCAGCCTTAGAAAAAATTCTACCTGCTTCTTCCAATGACAAACCCCTTAGATCTATCTTATCAAGATCCCCTTCTCCTATACCTTTATTTATTAATTGATGCAAATAATTTACAGCCTGTGGTTGAAAGCCTAATAATCTTGCAGCAACAACATCTGTAGCAACTGGATCAGTACCTGCAATTACCAGGTCTGAATTAACAGGTTTTCCACCAGATGGTCCTTTTCCTACAAGGGCCTGATCTCCACTAACAATACTAATATCAATAGGGATTTTTTCTGCCATAGCCCGAATAAAACCATGCAAATCATTATGTATTCCAGTATTTTTTTTAGGGGCACCATGTTCTTCAGTAGGCGGCCATCCCATGGCAATATTTTTAATGGCTAGAGAAACTGTAGCTTCTGAATGAACCTTTATTTGGGTAAAAGATATTAAAATATCTATTTCTTCAACAATTTCATGTAATTTAGTAGAGCCAGGAGAGTCATGATTCAATTCAAGTTTTATAAAAGGGCCGTAGTTTAGATCCACAAATTCTACCTTTTCTTCTTCAATTATCTGTTTGTAACCCTGCTTTTCCATAACATCTAGAGTTCCACTGGCAGAGCCAGTAGCAATAATTATTCTTTGGGGATTTTTACTTTTTATAA
This sequence comes from Halanaerobiaceae bacterium ANBcell28, assembly GCA_037623315.1. Lineage (GTDB taxonomy): Bacteria > Bacillota > Halanaerobiia > Halanaerobiales > DTU029 > JBBJJH01. Next base: position 44,997 of record JBBJJH010000029.1, on the reverse strand, counting down.
ATCTGATCAGTTCCCTCAAACTCTCGGCTCCAACTACAACTCCACTTTCCGGCTTTTTATTCTCTACCCAGTTAGGTGTAATCATTACTGCTGACTTACTATCTATTATATTATCAATATCTAATAATGATAAAGACTCTTTAATAGCATCACCTTCATAGTTGTTTTTACTGATGGCTACTATTGCTTCTTTTACTTTCCTATCTTTCCCTGATAATAATTTCAAATCAGTCACCTTCCTTAGTATAAATAAAACAACTTTTTAATATAGTCTTATCCCTAAAAAATAACTTATACATAGAAGTAATAAGTACATCAATCCTTTTAGATTATATATTCTTAAATATAAATCAAAAAGTCAGCCTTTTATACCTATCTAAAAGTATAAAAAGACTGACTTCTGCTTGAAAATTTTGTTTTAGAATAAGAAAAACTAAAAATCTACTTTACCATCATTAGCATTCTTATCATCTTTTTCTTCTTGCACACCTGTACTTTTGTCGCTATCATCTATAGGATCAAGAGTTTCTCCATTCATTAACTTCTTAATTTCTTTTGAATTTAGAGTTTCTCTTTCCTTTAAGGCTCTTACAATTCTTTCAACTTTAGCAGTATTATCTTGAAGCATCTTTAAGGCTTTTTGATAACATCCATTAATAATTGAACTTATCTCATTATCTATCTCTGCTGCAACCTTTTCACTATAATTCCGTTGTCTTGAGATATCTCTCCCTAAAAATACCTGTTTATCATGCTTTTGACCAAGTGTTAGTGGTCCTAATTTTTCACTCATGCCGTATTCTGTTACCATAGACCTAACAATCTGAGTAGCTCTTTCCATATCATTACTAGCACCACTGCTAATATCATCAAGGAAAATCTCTTCTGCAGCTCTTCCCCCTAACAGAGAGGTAACTTCATCTAACCACTCTTTTTTAGTATGGTAGTCTGTTTCTTCCTCAGGTAAAGGAATAGTGTACCCTCCAGCTCTTCCACGTGGGATAATAGTAACTTTATGGGTCCTTTTCCCATGCTCTAATAATTCACCTAATATTGCATGACCTGTTTCATGATATGCAACCAAATTCCTATCTTTTTCTGAAACCTTTTTGCTCTTTTTAGCTGGACCTGCTATAACCCTATCAATAGCATCATCAAATTCATCCATTGAAATAACATCTTTTTTGCGTCTTACTGCAAGAATAGCAGCTTCATTAGCCAAGTTTTCCATATCTGCACCTGTAAAACCAGGAGTTCTTTTAGCTATTATTCTAGTATCAACATCATCAGATATAGGTTTATTTCTAAGGTGTATCTTTAATATACCTTCACGTCCCCTAATATCCGGATAATCTACAATGACCTGCCTATCAAATCTCCCAGGCCTTAATAAAGCTGGATCTAGAACATCTGGCCTGTTAGTCGCAGCCATTACAATAATACCTTCATTAGTCTCAAATCCATCCATCTCTACTAATAATTGATTTAGAGTTTGTTCACGCTCATCATGTCCGCCACCTAAACCTGCACCTCTCTGTCTTCCGACAGCATCTAGCTCATCAATAAAGATAATACATGGAGAATTCTTTTTGCCCTGCTCAAATAAATCACGGACACGAGATGCACCAACACCTACAAACATTTCAACAAAATCAGATCCACTGATAATAAAAAATGGTACCCCAGCTTCGCCAGCAACAGCTCTAGCTAACAATGTTTTACCTGTACCAGGTGGTCCTACTAACAATACACCTTTAGGGATCTTAGCACCCATTTTAGTGAATTTTCTAGGTCCTTTTAAAAACTCTACAACTTCAGCTAATTCCTCTTTAACCTCTTCATAATTAGCTACATCGTCAAAAGTAACCTTTTTTTCACTCTCATTAAGCCGAGCACGACTTTTCCCAAAAGACATCATTTGATTGCCGCCACCCTGCATCCTCTGCATAATAAATAACCAAACAACAAGTATAATACCAATTGGTAACATATAACCTATAATACTTATCCACCATGGAGCAGTTGGTTCAGGTCTAGTATTTATAAGCACATCGTTTTCCTTTAAAGCTGACATTAAAGCTGGAATTTCTTCTGGAGGTATTGCAACCTCAAATTCCATATTATTATATAAACCTGTTACCTCCTGATTACCTATTATAGTTACTTCTTGAATCTCACCATTTTCTACCCCTCTTATTAGATCACTATATGAAAAATCCTCAATTGTAGCAGGGGTTTGCTGCATAAAAAAATGAGCTACTAAGATTGATAATACTATTAATACTACATAAATACCTAAATTCTTCGTGAAATTATTCAAACAACTTACCTCCCCTCAATAAGGAAACATTTATACAATTTATAATTATAACATACGCCTTAATTTTTGGCAATACGTTTAAGAGTACACATCCTCTTTTACCACTCCTATATAAGGCAAATTCCTGTACTTCTCAGCATAATCAAGACCATAGCCAACAACAAATTTATCCTCAATTTCAAATCCATTAAAGTCTATTTTTATTTTTTTTACCTCCCTACGTTCAGGTTTATCAAGTAAAGTAACTACTTTTATACTAGCAGGATTTCTAGTTTTAAGCATATCTATTACATGTTTTAGGGTATTGCCAGTATCTAAAATATCTTCAACTATCAATACGTGACGCCCCTCAATATTCTCCTCTAAATCCTTTAAAATACGTACAACTCCAGAACTTTCTGTGCTTTCTCCATAACTAGAAACATCCATAAAATCAAAAATAACATTTAAATTAATTTTCCTGGCCAAATCAGCCATAAAAATAGCTGCACCTCTTAAAATACAGACCATTATGATCTCATCATCTTTATTATAACTATCGGTTATTGTTTTACCTAATTCTTTTATCCTTTTTTGCAATTCTTCTTCTGTAATTATAATTTCAACTATATCATCTGCAAAAATACTTTCCTCTTTCATATTTAATCGCCTCCAATAAGTTTTATACGTATTTTAAGTATTTTTTTTGTTTTATTATCTATTTTAAATCTATTATCTGCTCTATATCCTGATACCCAAACTATTCTTCGTCTATTATCTACAACGAGCGGAATACTATTTCTTTTATCAAGAGGAATTTTTTCATCAATAAAAAAATCCTTAATTTTTTTGGAGCCATTCATACCAAAAGGATAAAATTTATCTCCATCTTGTCTGCTTCTAACTTTAAGTGGATATTTTATTTTGTCAAAATCACATAAACAAACATTATTACCTTTTACATGCCTTTTCCAAGAGGTATTTGCGCTAAGGATCTCTGTTGTTATAATGTAGCTCTTCTTTTTTAATTTTCCAGGCACAGCTAAGTCATAGTTAAATTCTTCTATGATATCATAACTATAATCACTTTCAAAAATCAAATGCTCATATGATACCTTTACCCTAATATCCTCCTTCAAATCTATAGATTTTCCTGTTTCACCAGAAAATATTATGTCATTAATAAGATTATAATGAACCGAATATAAATCCATAGCATTACCCTGTAGTTCTTTAACCGCCATCTTTAATATCCGTTTTCTGATCACTTCTTCTTCATCCTGTAACAAAGGTAGTGATAATACTACTTTTTTATCAATTCTTTTAATAAGAATTCTTTGATAAACTTCAGAAGCAAAGGAAGTCAAAAAATCCTCTTCTTCTCTAAGATAAGTAGACATTCTATAAACTACATCTTTAACTGCAGGATTAATTTCCTTTTCAATATAAGGCAGTATATCATTACGTATTTTATTTCGTGTATAATATGTTTCAGTATTTGACGGATCTCTTACAGGATTCAATTTATGCTCCAAACAGTATTTTTCAATACTTTTTCTTGAAACAGATAACAAAGGATGAATTACTATTAATTTATCATTATACATTTTAGCATCTATGCCAGTCAAACCTTTAAGCCCTGTTCCTCTGATTAAATTGAATAATACTGTTTCTACCAAGTCATCTTTATTATGAGCCATAGCTATTTTTTTTATAGAAGATTTTTCGGACAATTTCCTTAAAATATCAAATCGGGCTTTTCTAGCACCTTCTTCAGGGGAATATCCATACTCTTGAATATATTTTGGCACATCAAATTTTTCTATAAAAGACTTTAATTGATAGTTCTGAGCAATACTCCTTACATACTCTGCTTCCTTTTCAGCTTCTTTCCTAAACATATGATTCAAATGAAAAACTACAATATCAAGATTATATTCTCCCATAATTCTAGCAAACAAGTCTAGCATGACCAAAGAATCTGGTCCACCAGATACACCAAGAATTAATGAATCTTCAGATCTTATTAAATTATTTCTCCTTATGTAATTTCGAAATTCGGCAAATATATCCAAGATATACTCTCCTTTTCTACTACTTCCCTATATTAATTCTAGGCAAACCCTTAAACTTCCTGCTTTTTTTTATAAGTTCTTCAACTTTTATGACAACCATTGTCATATCATCATTAATTTCTCCATTAAAATCAAGTATTGTTTCTAGCATATAATTTAACATACTATCAGCTTGATCAAAAGAAGAATTCTGCATCATTTGCCTTAACCATTCTTCTTTGTCTTTTATATCATCTCTAATATCCATAACCCCATCAGTTAACATAATTATAAAATCATCCGGATAAACTTCCAATTCATTTTTTGTGACTTCAATTTTATCCAAAATACCCACTGGTAAAGAAGCAGAATCAATTTTGATTAATTCCCAACCTCTTTTAATATAACTAGCTATCGCACCTATCTTACTAAAAGTAACTTTCCCGGTAAAAGTATCAAAAATACAAATATCTAATGTAGTAAAAGTTTCTTCTTGATTTCTTAAATACAAGGCAGAGTTAATTGTTTTAATTGCAAGGGATTGATCAAAACCAGCATCTATAATAGTTTCTAGCAAATTAATTGCCGCCTCACTTTCAGCTGCAGCCTTTTTACCTACTCCCATACCATCTGATATCACTACTAAATCCTTACCATCCTTTAGTGCTTTATGTAAAAAACCATCTCCTGATGTATTATCTGAACAAGCCCTTAAAACACTAGCAACTTCTAATTTGTAGTTGCCAAGTGGACCATAAACTAAGCGACAAGCCATATCTTTCATCTTATTACCACAAGACTTTGAAACAAGTCTGAAGTCACAGTCAAATTCGGCATTAATTAGATCTAGAAACTGTTCTCCACAAACATTATTACCACTACACTGCTCCATTTCTGCAGTAAGGTATTCTCTATTATCACCTATTGAATGCAACTCAACTTTATAAAGATCGATTCCATTTTCAGTTGCCTTTCTTTTTATATGACCAAGGACTGCCTCTTTTATAGTCGTTAAAGAAGACCCACCAGAAAATTGATTAACTATTTCAGCCAAACCAGATAATTGTTCAGAAACTATTTTTTGATTATCTTTCAATCTATTTCTCCAAAATTTATTTATCTGATATATTTCATAACTAACTTTAGCACTACTGATTATTTGTTTTACATAAGAACATTTTTCAGCGAAACATTTATTAATATTTTCTACACTAAGAGAGCCTTCTTTCTCTCCAGTCTTAAGTAAAAAATAAATACGCTTATAAATATCATCCTTTTCTTGCTGCCAACATATATTCAAACGCTTACATTTGCCACAGACCTTTGACTTAAAAATAAATGCAAAGTCATCTAATGACTTGTCACCACTATCAGTAGGAATTGCTTGACTAAATGTAATACTTAACTCACTAAAAACCCCTGACAATTGCTTTAAGTGCTCTTTTAAGTCAGTGACTAATTCAAATTTTTCTTCTTTAATTGTAACTTTCTCCTTCACAAGAAAAGGAGAAAAAAGACGATAATAAAATTTCTGTGGCACTATCATAAATATAATAAACACTAGTAATAGTACCAATGCTATTTCCTGTAATTCTGAAATATCAGTGGAAAAACCTGAATATAGGAAGAATACAATAACTACACCTAGTAAAGACCAAATCTTTTTCTTATTTAAAAAAGCAGAGGAAATAAAAGCAAATATAATATATAAAAACAAATTATTTAATGGGATAATATCTGCACCATGCAAAACCATTCCAAAAGCCAGGGCAGTTATTATGCTATAGTTAAAACCAAGAATATAAGACATAGCCATGATTAATGTCATGATTAATATATTAATTACTTGATATGGAATAAAATCAAAATTAGCTATACCTATTAGGAATCCATTTGAAAAGATAAAAATAGTAAACAAAGCTAGATTACTTAAATGTTCTTTTTTATTAATTATTTGTCTAAATCCTTTTATTGATAGATGAGTTATTCCATAAATTAAAATTGCTTCAGCTATATAAATAAAATAAAAAATCGTCAAATGTTCATATATATAATTATTTATAAAAGCAAAGATAATATACAATAAAGTATTTATCCATACTATATCTAGCTTTTTTAATTTCTGCCTGAAAAGCAAATACGTAAGAAAACCTAAAGATACTGCAAGTAAGTATTTAAAATTTAAAAACCCTCCAGACCAATAAAAACTTAGTGAAATTATTATAAATGATATTAAAAATACAAACCTTTTACTTATTGCCATAATAGTTAAATATACAAAAGGTAAGAAATAAAAATTAGCAAGCTGAGCATGTCCTACAAAAAAAGCAAGTAATAAAAATATAAAATCAATGTTGCTTATCTTAAAAAAACCTTCTCTTTCTCTCTCATTATTTTGTTTTAGTACTAAATATGGTTCCTGTAGCATAAATCTAATCTCCTCCCACGTTATACAGATATTTCAAAAATAATTGCTACTAACTTTTTATGAAATAACTTATTAAAGCCAGCATATAAACAATTATATCTTAAATAATGAAATATATCTGTCGATAAATCGTGAGAAGTCTTCCAAAATTTCTGATAAAAGAAGCCACAATACTACTATAAAAAAGCACTTTCTTCTTGATTGCCCAAAAAAAATACAGGCAATTAACTTTATCTCGAGTACAAGTAATATATAAAATCTTGATTAATCATCTTCCAAATCACAAAAGAAAGTCAAATAGCAAGGCTTATCGCTAATTGCTAATGCTTATACTCAATGCTATATTTTGGCATGAATATGATATTTGTATAATCATAAGATATTGAAAGAAGATATTTATGTATAAAAAATAACTTAGAGAAAGCAAAAAATCCCTTAAAAAGGGACTTTAATAATTGGTGCCGGGGGTCGGGCTCGAACCGACACGGGTATAAAGTACCCACCGGATTTTAAGTCCGATGCGTCTGCCAATTCCGCCACCCCGGCAAAGTATTAAATTTGTTTCGAACAAAACTAATTATAATATAATTAAGTACATTCGTCAAGTAAAAATATAAAAAAAATAAATTAAATTTATTTAAGTAAAAACTAAGCTTTGATTCTCATATCTTCAATTACTCCATAAAGCAAATCATACTCACTACTTATTATATGATTAATTCTCATTATATCCATAATTGTAAGTAACACTACTGTACCAGCTATGATAACATCTGCTCTACCTGGCTGTAAACCACTTATCTTCTTTCTCTCAGCTAGATTCTTATTTACTAAGGAAGATAGAATTTCAATTATATTAGCTCTACTTAATTCATAGGCTTCAATTTTCTTTGCATCATATTCTTCCATTGCCAAGTCTATCGCTGCTAAAGTAGTAATAGTTCCCCCTAATCCTATTAACTTTTCAATCCCTTTTTTAAGATTAAGGTTTTTCTCCATTATTTCTTTTACATTTATTTTTATAGAATCTAAGTCTATCTCAGAAATTTTATTACTTGGATCCTTTATAAATCTTTCTGTCATTCTCACAGAACCCATATCCAAACTGTTAAAACGAATTTCATCTCCTTCTTTCCATATAAATTCAGTACTTCCTCCACCAATATCAATAATCATATTATCTAATCCCATATTTTTATTTGCCATATAATTAAGCCTTGCTTCTTCATCACCAGAAATCACATCAAAATCTACATTAAAATCCTCTTTTATTTTCTCTGTTAATTCTCCAGCATTTTTCACATCTCTTAATGCACTAGTACCAATAACTCTTACTTTTCTTACTTTCAAATCATTTATATCTTGTATAAACTTCGCAATAGCCTTGTATGTTCTTTCAATTGCATCCTTTGTTAAAGCAAGATTATTATCTACTCCTTCTCCCAAACGAGTTATCTCTAAAGACTTTTTTATAATCTTAGCCTCATCTCCTACATAATCTACAAGCAGCATTCTACAAGAATTTGTACCGACGTCAATAGATCCTAGTCTCATCATATCACCCTTTTTCTTCATTTATCATACAAAAATCACATTCCTCTGGCCAATTAACCATATTCCATACTAACTTACCTATTGGATTTTGCTTATTTGCTAAATAATCTGCCAGATGGGTATGAAGACATTTAATACCCTCTTTATCCATTATACCTCCAACACCTGATTCTTTTAGAACATCTTTTATCCTTGAAGACTTACGTTCAATATCCTCCAAATCACTTTTTCCTAATAAACGAAACCTTTCTTTAGCGTACCTTAAATGTGTTTTCATTAATTCTTCTCTCAATTGATTACTATCTTTAATTTTTTCTGAAAGATCTTTGATGATGCCATCATCTTCTAATTTTGCCAATTCTTTGTTCAGATATGGACAAGATAACCAATATGTAGTAGGAAAAACTCCGTTTTCTTTACTGTATGGTAATGTCATTAAAACAGCTGGTTTATTAAAGGGACAATATTTTACAACCTGAGAAAAATTATCAGCTTTTCTGCCTAACTGAAACTCAATTACATTTATGTCATTCTTATTTATTTTAAAAACTCCTTTCAATTATATTATATCCCGATAATCTAATATACAATCTCAAGAAAATGATAATACTGCTTACATTTACTTATTGCTCTACTTTTAATAATTATAAATATGCTTCGCCACAGATTAGGAAAGCACATAATTTTTTAGGCATTTAAAAACATCCTCTTTTGTTAAGAGGATGTGTATGTGCATTAAATATTATATTTAATTTAATTATCTATTATTATAACCACCGCGCTTTGCATCACGATTTCTTAAATCTTGCATTTTTTCGGTACTTTCTTTCATAAACTTAGACATCTGATCTTCAAATGACATCTTAGGTGCTGCTTTCTCAACTCGATCAGAAGGATCCTCTAATTGTTTAATAGAAAGTCCAATTTTTCCATCATCACCAATTTTAATAACCTTCACTTTGACAGTCTCGTCTTGTTTCAAGAAATTACTAATGTCTTTTACATAAGTATTTGCCACCTCAGAGATATGAACCAATCCAGTATCTCCTCCAGGTAATTCTACAAAAGCTCCAAACTTAGTAATTCCAGTTACTTTTCCCTCAACCGTGCTACCAACCTCAATTGACATGCAAAAAAATCCTCCTCAATAGAAATATATGTTACTGATATTATACCCCAGAACAAATCATTTGTCAAATATAATCTCTTATTAGGAATAAATTCATTTATTTAAAAAAATTTATACTTTCATACTTAAAGCAATTCTTTTTCGTCGCTCATCAACTGATAAAACTTTTACTGTTACTATATCTCCCACTTCTACTATATCTAGAGGATTATTTACATATTGATGACTCATTTCAGATATATGCACTAAGCCATCTTCCTTAACACCAATATCTACAAAAGCACCAAAATCTACAACATTGCGTACAGTTCCTTCTATAAGCATATCTTCTTTTAAATCCTCTAATTTAAGTATATCTGTTCTAAAAATAGGTTTACTTAGCCCATCTCTAGGGTCACGTCCTGGCTGTTTTAAAGCTGATATGATATCATCTAATGTAGGAATACCTATTTCTAATTCCTTTGCTTTTTCTCTAATATTAATGGAACTCAAACTTTCTCTAACTTTTTCCACAGAATCTTTACTTTTAATAGCAGCAACAGAAAAGCCTAAGTCCTCTAACAAAACTTTACTTTGTTTATATGATTCAGGGTGTATAGGTGTGTTATCTAATGGATTATCGCCATCCATGATACGTAGAAAACCAGCAGCCTGTGTATATGTCTTAGCACCCAGACGTGAAACTTTTTTTAATTCAATCCTAGACTTAAAAACTCCATTTTCTTCTCTATATTTAATGATGTTTTTAGCAACCCTACTATTTATTCCCGATACATATTTTAATAAAGAAACTGAAGCAGTATTTAAATCAACCCCTACATAATTAACGGCAGATTCTACAACTTTTGCAAGAGACTCCTCAAGTCTTTTGGCATTAATATCATGTTGATACAAACCAACACCAATAGAGCGCGGTTCAATCTTGACTAGCTCCGCTAAAGGATCCTGTAAACGCCTAGCAATTGATACCGCCCCTCTCATGGCTACATCTAGTTCCGGGAACTCTTCCCTAGCCAAAGGAGAAGCAGAATAAACCGAAGCACCTGCTTCGTTTACTATAATATAATTCAAATCTCCTTGATAGTCAACCTTTAACTCCTTAATCAAATCAGCCACAAAAAACTCTGTTTCTCTTGCTGCAGTACCATTACCAATAGCTATAGAATCAACTTCATAATCTTTTATTAAAGTTCTGACTTTCTCTTTGGATTTTAACAACTCATTTTGAGGTGGATGAGGATAAATTGTTTCAGTATCCAGCAATTTTCCTGTCTCATCAACTACACAGACCTTAGAACCAGTTCTAAAGCCAGGATCGATTGCCATAACTACTTGTCCCTTAAGTGGGGGTTGTAATAAAAGTGCTTTTAAATTTTTCGAGAATACTTCAATCGCATGATCCTCTGCTTTTTCACTAAGTTTATTTCTTATCTCTCTTTCTATTGAAGGTGCAATTAACCTTTTATAAGCATCTTCAATAGTCTCCCTTATTTTATTAGCAAAGATATTTTCCTTATTTTTAACTACCATCTTTTCTATAATTTCATAGACTCTATCTTCATTTATTAATAACGAAATATGAAGTATCTCTTCCTTTTCTCCCCTATTAATAGCTAAAGTTCTATGGGGGGGCAACTTTAATACACCTTCTTTATAATCATAATATATCTCATATTTTCCTTCTTCGTCTAAGTCTTTATCCTTAACCCTACTTACAATCAAAGAATTATTAAAACTATAAGTCCTAATCAACTTACGTATCTCTGCATTATCGGATATCCATTCCGCAATAATATCAAGTGCTCCTTGATAAACGTCCTCTTCTGATTCTAAGTCTAACTCAGGATTTATATATTGCTTAGCATAATCTGCCAAAACACCTGAAAAGACATTTTGCTCCCATATAATATCTGCTAAAGGTTCCAAACCCTTTTCACGAGCCTTAGTAGCTCTAGTTTGTCTCTTTTGCTTATAAGGACGATATAGATCTTCCACTTCCTGTAATACATTGGCATGCTTGATTTTCTCTTCTAATTCTTCAGTCAATTTATCCTGTTCATCAATTAAGCGAATTATCTCTTCTTTTCTTTTTTCTAAATTTCTAAGATAATCAATTCGATCTTCAATTTCCCTTATTTGAACTTCATCTAAAGTACCTGTTATTTCCTTACGATAACGAGCAATAAAAGGAACTGTATTTCCCTCATCCAAAAGGCTAATTGTTCCTTTTACTTGATTTTCTTTCAACTTAAGTTCTTTACTAATTATTTTAATAAATTTTTCCAAACGAAACCCTACTTTCTTTTTGATCATTTATATTATTTTGATTCTTCAACAGGTATAATTAACATCTCTCCAGGTTTAACTAAACCTAACTCCTGACGTGCTATTTTTTCAATAAAATCAGGATTATTTATATTTTCTAATTCATCTAATAAAGCTTGTCTCCTTTTTTCTGCTAATAAAACTTGACTTTCTTTGTAACTTATTTCCTCTCTTAAACTACTTATATGTTGGTGATTGCTATAAAAACGGGAAGCAATTATAATAAAAACAAGTATTAATATTATTTTAAAAGGACTAAAGAAAATCTTCTTCAAGAAATACACCCCCTAATTTGAGTCTAATCAGATGTCAAAACTTTTCTCAGAATGTTATATAATAAAATACCCAGTAAGATAGCTAAAATTACATAAAAACGAAAGCTACCCTCATTTATATATAATAAAAAAATAAAAGCGAAAATAGCAAGCAAAAAAATAAATAAAAAATCAAAAATATGTAATATATATTTTTTAAGCCGAAACTTATTAATTAAGTATTGATAGATGTGAAAAAGGAGTCCTGCCAAAAATCCATATAATGACATCCCCAAAAACGTCCTGACCTGTTCATATAATAGTTCCAAGATATACCCCCTTAGCAAGAAAGAAAACGTCTTTTTTAAAGTGAATTTTAAAAGCTAGGCAAATTATAATATGCTTCACTAATATTATATGCTAAGAGTTTCAATTATGTTACAATAATTACTTTGTTTTTACTTATTTATATCATCTGTATTTTAAATTTATTCACAATTATAATATTTCTCCATAAAAAGAAAAATTCCTTCAATCATATTTCATTGATTATAATAATATCATATATAGAGGGGAGGTGTAATACATGAATAAAATCGAAGAAAAAACAAATACAGGGCAAAAATTACACAAGCTAAACCTTAGCAACCGAAAAGAATTGGAAATATCAGGAGTTCAAGAAGTAATATCTTTCAATGAAGATAAAATACTCTTACAAACCATACAGGGTATATTGGACATAAAAGGCAGTGAACTTAATATACAAAATTTAAATCTTGATGATGCTAATATTAAAGTAAGTGGATTAATATTCTCGCTAATTTATAGTGACAAACAAAAAGAAAAAAGCATTTTAAAAAAAATTTTCAAATAATTTTAATCAAAAAATCCTCAATGCTATTACTTAACATTGAGGATTAAAATTATATTTATTTTTTTAGAAATAATCTAGAATATTACTTCTTCAGTTTCTGCATCAAATACATGCATGTTAGCACGGTTTACAACTAATTTAACCTCGTCGCCAACCTTAGCCTCACTTTGTGAATCTACACGAGCAATCATAGAATGATCCTGTACAGACATATAAAGATATATCTCAGAACCCATAGGCTCTACAACTTCTACAGAAGCTGTATAGGAGTTATCCTCTGTCGCCTCATCTTCAGATACACTAGCATCTTCAAGATCTTCTGGACGAATTCCAAAAACAACACTTTTGTTTAGATATTCTTTAATTTGTGGATTGTTTTCAACATGCTCATCTAAGATAGCAACTTTGAAAGAACCAGCACCATCTAGATAATAAGTGTTTCCTTCTTTTACTAGTTTAGCATCAAGGAAGTTCATAGCAGGACTACCAATAAATCCAGCAACAAACATATTTACAGGTTGGTTATAAAGAGTTAAAGGATCTGCTACCTGTTGGATAAATCCATCACGTAAAACAACAATTCTATCTCCCATTGTCATCGCTTCAGTTTGATCATGGGTAACGTAGATACAAGTTGTTTGTAATCTGTCATGTAGCTTACTTAACTCAGTACGCATTTGCACACGTAATTTAGCATCAAGGTTAGAAAGAGGCTCATCCATCAAGAAAACCTTAGGCTCACGAACAATAGCCCTTCCTAAAGCAACACGCTGTCTCTGTCCACCAGAAAGTTGTTTTGGCTTACGATCTAGTAGGTTTTGAATACCTAGAATTTTAGCAGCATTTTTAACACGACGATCAATTTCATCTTTTGGGAATTTACGCAATTTCAGACCAAAAGCCATGTTATTATAAACATCCATATGTGGATAAAGAGCGTAGTTCTGGAAAACCATCGCAATATCCCTATCTTTTGGTGGAATGTCATTAACAACAGTATCGCCAATCTCAATTGTACCACTTGTAATTTCTTCAAGTCCAGCAACCATTCTAAGAGTTGTAGTTTTTCCACAACCAGAAGGTCCTACCAATACAAGAAACTCCTTATCTCTAATCTTCAAGTTTGCTTTGTTTACCGCAACTACCTCATCATACTGTTTTACAACATCAGTTAATGTTACACTAGCCATAATATAGCCCCCTTATTATTTTTAAATAATTTATTTTATTTGCGGAGTTGATGTTTTCCGCAATTTTAACACAGGTTCTAAAACTTTTATTCTCTCTTCTGGTGTCTTACCTTCTATCAACTGTATCAAATACTCTGCTGCATATTTACCCAATTTCTGTAATGGTTCTGCTACCACTGTTAGTGGCGGATTTATTATAGAACTAATCACACTCTCACCATAGGCTACTATAGCAAAATCATCTGGAATAAAATACCCACCAGTTTTAATTGCATCTATTAAACCAATAGCTAACATATCTCCTGTTACAAAAAAAGCTTCTGGTATTTCGCTAAGTTCAAGACTTTTTAGAAAGGCATTAAAACCAGCCTCACGACTAACGTCAGTCTCTATAACAAAATCTTCATTTACTGAAAGGTCAAAATCATCTAATGCTTGATAATATCCACCTAATTTTTCTGATTCTAGAAAATTACTGTTATTACCCATCACAATAGCTATTTTCTCAAGTCCTTGTTCTAATAGGTGAGTAGTAGCCAAATATGCTCCTCTAGCATTATCTATCAAGACCGTAGGAATTAATAATTCTTCAGCCAAGCAATTAAGCAAGACTATTGACGCTTTTTTATTTAATGCCAGGTTTAAAACGTTCTTATCTGCCAGTTCTCCACCTACAATTATTGCTCCATCAACTCGATTATTAGAGACTAATTCCAAATAAGCTTTTTCTTTATCACTATTATTATCTGTATTACAGATAATCAAATGATATCCTCGTTGATTTGCTACTTGCTCTATACTTTTAATTATCTTATTATAACCCGGTGTTGCCAGGTCTGATAAAATCAAAGCAAGCATATGGGTTTTTTGTTTTGCTAAGCCCTGAGCTAATTGATTTGGTTGAAAATTATACTCTTCAACTATTTTCATTATCTTTTCTTTTGTCTTTTCTCCTACTCCTGCTTTATTATTAATAGCCCGCGAAACTGTAGATTCAGCTACACCTGCCATTCTAGCTATATCTTTCAAAGTCAAAGGCATTTCTTACACTCTCCTTATTAAGAAAAAAGATAATTAATTAAGATACAGGAATAGAATAACTTAAGTAATTCAAAGCTATTAAAAAGAAAAAACTTTTCTTTTTTATTTAGCTTAAATACATTATACACTACTCATTTTAAAAAAGCAAGCGCTTGCGGATATTTTTTTTGCAAGCCCTTGCGCTTAAATCTAATTTAATTTTCTTCTGCCATTATCATACCCATTAATTGAACTAGGTCTATTTCTTCTTTTTCTATTAATTCTTTAATAATAGGCATCATTTCCCGAATCATCTTCTGCGGGTTCTTCTTCAACATTTGACCTATCTCAGGCATAATCTCTTGACAAAATATCATCTTCTCTTCTTCACTTAAACTTAAAAATTTTTCTTTTAACTCTTTCATTAATTAAATTCCCCTTTCTTTCAGCAAATTAATTTATTTATAAACTCAAACTTCGCAGTTGGCGGCACGTTTACAATAGAATACTGTTTAGCCATTCGCTGAATGAACATAAAAAACGCACCAGCACCGCATGGACTACTATGAATGCTTAACAAAGAATGAATTTATGACTAAGCAGTCATTATAATGTATATTTATCTGCGAAGTTTGAGTTATAAATATAAAACATCTTTATAGTAATTCTTTTCATTTTAGACTGGGACTATCTATGAAACAGACCTTTTCTACTTGTTTTCTTTAGGAAAGCAATGTCTTGTTCGATTAGCAATCCCAACTAAAGCTAACATCACTGGAACCTCAACTAATACACCTACAACTGTAGCCAATGCCGCACCTGATGTCAAACCAAAGATCCCGATAGCTGTTGCTACAGCCAGTTCAAAGAAATTACTTGCGCCAATCATACTGGCAGGTGCTGCTATTGAATGTTTCAGTTTCAAAACTTTAGAAGTACCATAGACCATAAAAAAGATAAAGAAACTTTGAATTGTAAGCGGTATTGCAATTAATAATATATGAATTGGATTATTTAAAATTGTATCCCCCTGAAAAGAGAATAGAATAATTAAGGTTAATAATAAACCAATCATAGTTAAATTACTCAATTTTTTAAGAAATATACTTTCAAGCCACTCTAATCCCTTCTTTTTAATTAAATATTTTCTAGAAAAATACCCTGCTAACAAAGGAACCAGCACATATAAAACCACAGATAATAAAATTGTATTATAAGGTACAATAAAATCAGTTATCCCTAGAAGTAGCATTACAATTGGTGCATAAGCAAATACTAATATTAAATCATCTAGAGCAACCTGAACAAGAGTATAACTTGCATCACCATCAGTCAAATAGCTCCATACAAAAACCATCGCTGTACATGGTGCCGAACCCAAAAGTATTGCCCCAGCAATATACTGATCTGCTAACTGTGGATCAATAAATCCTTGAAAAACATATCTAAAGAAAAACCAGGCAAAAAAGGCCATAGTGAAAGGCTTAATAAGCCAGTTACTTATGGAAACCATAACTAATGGTTTTGGTCGCTTACCTACTTTTAAAAGACTGGAAAAATCAATCTGAACCATCATTGGATAAATCATTAACCAGATCAAAATAGCTACCGGAATTGAAACTTGCGCATATTCCCACCGGCTTAATGTAGAAGGGAAAGCTGTCCAGTAACGTCCTATTAATACTCCTACTATGATACATAAAGCTACCCATATAGTAAGATACTTTTCAAATAATCCTATCTTTTTATCTTCGACTTTTTCTAATCCTTTTTCTTCATTCATCCCCAAGACCCCCTATTTAACTCTAATACTAAATCATTATATTCGATAAAAATCATATAGTCCGTAAAAATAGTCAACAACGATTTTTTTGAATTTAACATAGCAGTTATATCAATTTATATTTCTTCTTTTCTGGCTTTTTCAATTAATTCTTTTACCTTTTTTTCAATAATAGCTCTAGTTTCCCTAAAAACTTCAATAGGTTTGCCCACTGGATCATCAAGTCCCCAATCCTCTCTCATTTTACATGGAATCAAAGGACAGTCAACACCACAGCCCATAGTAATCAAAATATCTAATTCTTCAGGTATATCTTTCAATAGTTTAGGATACTGATCACTAATATCTACTCCAACTTCTTCCATTGCTTTAACAGCATTATCTTTTACTGCTGGAGCTGGATTGGTACCTGCACTATAAACCTCCAATACATCACTACCATATTCTTTAGCAAAGCCTTCGGCTATTTGACTTCTACATGAATTACCAATACAAACAAAGGCAACTTTATATTTCATATAAATCTCTCCTCTTTATTTTATTTCACACATATAAGTATTATTTTTCTTTTTTTACACAAGCTGTCAAACTACTGTTATCTATCATTATCTTTTTGAAAAGATTAATCAAACATCCGACTTTCACCAAGATCTTCACAGGATATACCACTTACTTTGTATTTCCTTAGTCTCTCTAAATCTATTTTATAATTTTCCAGTGATTTAAGTTCTTCTTCCAAAATATTCCGTAAAAATGAATGTTCACTAAGTAATTTATGATTTATTTTATAATAAACCCATTGAGCCTTTTGCTCATCTTCAATGATAGCAACCTGCTTCAACTTACTTAAATGTCTTGAGGCATTAGACTGGTTAATATCAAGTATATTCTCTAATTCGCAAACACATAATTCCTGATGTTTTAACAAATTAAGAATCCTTAGCCTGTTTTCGTGAGAAAGAGCTTTAATAATTTCTAAGAGCTCCATATTACCCTCCCTTCATATGTGTATATTCGATTTTACTCATATAGATTATAAATCATATATTTATAACTGTCAAGCTAGATTAAAAAAAGATCAGTTCATTTTTAGAACTGATCTTTAAAATACTATTTAATTAAATATTAAAAGAAAAAACATTAAACTTCTACTGTCCATCCAAACTTATCTTCAAGTTTTCCAGTCTGAATACCTGTAATAGAATCATATAATTTTTTAGCTACATCTCCAGTCATACCATCATTTATACTGATACCTTTTCCCTGCCAATTAAGTGCTCCTACTGGAGATATAACTGCAGCCGTACCGGTACCAAAGGATTCTTCTAGTCTTCCTTCACTATGTGCTTGATATACTTCTTCTATAGAGATTTTCTGTTCTGATAATGGAATATTCCAGCTTTTTATAAGGTCAATTGCAGAGTCTCTAGTTATACCAGGAAGTACACTGCCCTGTAATGATGGAGTTATAATTTCTCCATCAATTTTAAAGAATACATTCATAGAGCCAACTTCTTCAACATATTTTCTTTCGATACCATCAAGCCAGAGCACCTGTACAAAACCTTTCTCAGCTGCTTCTGCCTGAGCTATCATACTACCAGCATAATTACCACTTGTTTTGGCAAAACCTGTTCCTCCTGGAACAGCCCTTACATATTCTGTTTCTACATAGATATCAACAGGATTAATACCTTGAGGGTAATAAGCTCCAACAGGTGATAATATCACCATAAATCTATAAGAACTAGAAGGCTTCAACTTCAAAGTAGTACCTGTAGAAATAATAAATGGTCGAATATATAATGATGTCCCTTCTACAGAAGGAACCCAATCTTGTTCTAATTTTACTAACTTTTTAATTGCTTCCAGGCAAAATTCAGTATCAATTTCAGGTATACACATACGATTATTGCTTATATTTAATCTTTTCATATTCTCCATAGGTCTAAATAAGAAAATCTTTCCTTCTGGAGTCCTATAAGCTTTAAGTCCTTCAAATACAGCCTGTCCATAATGAAATACAGACATTGATGGAGATACTTCAAAGGGTCCATATGGTACAATCCTGGGATCGAACCATCCTTTACCTTCTTCATAATCCATAATAAACATATGATCTGTAAATATTGACCCAAAACCTAAATTGTTTTCATCTACTTTTGCTTTCTTATTTTTACTTTCTTCAATTCTGATTTTCACAGCTTCTCTACTCCTCTCTATCTTTCCTACTAAAAAACACTAAGATACTTTCTTAAAAACTATTTCTTTATCAAGAGGAAAAATCCTGCTTTATTTTAAAATAAAACAGGAATTTTTTTATATAAGTTATTAAAGTAATAAATCTTATCTAAAACTAAGAACTCGCTTTATCTTTAACAAATAATCTCTTAATTATACAATAACCTCCCAGGTATCATCTTGACTACCCCAATCCTTATATCTTTCTTCTCCGCCTCTTTCTTTCCAATCAGAGTCAATAGCTAGTTTCGAACTAATACCACCACGAGGATTACAAATCATTACTAAACGTAATCTTTCTGGCTCATAAACTTCCATTAATTGATCATACATTATATTTATTAATCTCTCATATGAAACAACAATATCACGTAAATGACCAATATAAAATTTTAAGGACTTCAACTCAATTATTTTTTTACCTGGATACATAGTTAAATAAATTGTTGCAAAGTCTGGTTGATTTTTCACACCTAAAAATGTACACTCAGGAATCTTAACTTTTATCTCATAAGCCTGATCACTTGGGTTGGGGATAGATTTTAGTAATGAAGCGTCAATTTCCTTAAATGTTTTAATTTTCTCTGTCATAATTACACATCTCCTTTTAATTTATTATTTTACAAAAATAATTTTTTTCTAAACTTGCTTTTTAGCTTTTTATAAATAAATTTTACTTTTATGATAATACTTCAACTTTTTCTTCCAATAATTTATTAGCTTTTCTAACACCATCAAGGGCATCTCTGGCATAGATATCAGCAGCAATTTCATCTGCAAAATCCTGATTGGTCACTGCACCACCTATGATTACTGCTCCTTTATATCCTTTAACTTTTAACTTATCAATAACAACTTTCATTTCCATCATTGTAGTCGTCATCAAAGCACTCAAACCAACAAATTCAACTTCTTCCTCGAGCGCCCTTGAAACTATTTCTTCACTGTCTACATTAGCACCCAGATCAATAACCTGATATGCATGGTTCATAAATATTGTTTTAGCAATATTTTTACCTATATCATGGATATCTCCTTTGACAGTCGCCATCAAGACCTTAGCCTTATAATTATCTTTTTCATCATCAAGCATTTTTTCTTTTAAGAAATCAAATGCCTTTTGCATAGTCTCAGCACTTTTTAATAACTGAGGCAAAAAGTACCTTCCAGTATCGTAAAGATCACCAACCTGTTGGATAGAAGGTATTAAAACATTATTAACTATCTCCTGAGGCTTGTACTTTTCAATACTGCTTTCACTTAACGAAACAATATCACCTCTATTCCCTTCGATAATAGCTTGCCTTATTTCCAGCAAAAGAGGATCTTTATCTATAAACTCATGTTCACCAACATTCTCATTCTTTTTCTCAATTTCTCCGCCTTTGCTTTCTTCTTTACTAATTCCTTCTTGCTTTTTATCCTTACTCTCCTCTTCACTCCCTTTTTTTGAAACTAATTTAGCTTTTTTTACCACTTCTCTACCAGCAAAGCTTTTAATAAACTCCTCTCCTTCTTTGTCCCTATTTGTAAGGAGATTAGCTGTCTTTATCTGATCATGAATACCCTCAGCAAAGGGATCCGCTATCGGTAAATCCAAACCATAGCCCATAGCCATGCTTAAAAATACATCATTTATCAGTTCTCTAACTGGCAAGCCATGGGAAACATTACTTGCACCAAGGGTTGTCTTAACCTTAAATTTCTCTCTAACTTCTTTCAAAGACTCTAAGGTTACCATTAATTCAGCAGCATTAGAACCAGCTGTTAGTGTTAGAGTGTCAATAAAAATATTTTTAACTTCTATACCATAGTTATTAGCTTCATTAACAATCCTTTCAGCAATAGCCACCCTTCCTTCTACAGTAGAAGGAATACCATTATCATCTAGAGTTAGACCTATTACTGCAGCACCATATTTTTTAATTAATGGAAAGATAGCATCCATTGATTCTTTCTCACCATTAACCGAATTAACCAGGGCTTTTCCCTGATATTCTTTTAGCCCCGCTTCTAATACTTCTGGGTCATTTGAATCAAGAACCAGGGGAATATGGATTTCCATTTGTAACTCCTGAATTAAATTTTTCATAACTTGTTTTTTATCTATGCCAGCCATTCCTATATTTACATCTACAAGACTGGCTCCTGCCTCAATCTGATCCCTGGCAACTTTCCGTAAGTAGGCCCAATCTTTTTCTTTCAAGGCCTTCTTGAGATCACTTCTACCAGTTGGATTTAATTTTTCACCAATAATTTTAACAGGAGTACTTTGGCTTAGTTCAAGGAAATTCCTAGTTCCTGCTAAAAACACTCTACTTTCATCTAAATCTTTTTTTATTAAGACTTCATTATCTGCAAACTTTGAACTATGCTTAAATAATTCTTCTTGCAAAGCACTTATATATTCTGGAGCGGTACCGCAGCAACCACCTATTATCTTTATATTATAATCTAGCAATGCCTCAAACTGCTCCACATACTCATTGGCTGACTGAGGGAATACTGTTTTACCATCAACACTGATAGGCATTCCAGCATTTGGAAAAACACTCAATGCTTTATTTGTTACTTTAGACATTTTTTCTAAAATAGATATAGCTTCTTCAAAACCAGCTACACAGTTAACACCTATAAAATCAACAGCTAAGCTATCCAGTACAATTGCTACTACTTCTGGTGTTGAACCCGTTAGAGTATAGCCGTTTTCTGTAAAAGTCATTTGAGCGATTATAGGTACTTTGAATTCTTTAGCGGCAATTACTGCAGCTCTCATTTCAGCTAAATCACTCATTGTTTCTATACAGATTCCATCTACTCCTGCTTCTACAAGGTAAGAAATTTGCTCTTTAAATACCTTATAGGCATCATCAAAAGCCAGCTTTCCATAGGGTTTCATCAATTTGCCTGTAGGACCTACAGAGCCCAGTATATAAACATCTTTTCCTGTCTTATTTACTGCCTTCTTTGCAAGTTCAACAGCTTTTTTGTTTATTTCTTCTGTTTTCTCAGCCAGTCCACTAGTCTCTAATTTCAAACGACTTCCCCCAAAGGTGTTGGTTTCTATAAGATCAGAGCCAGCCTCAATATATTCTTGATGAATCTCTTGAATAATTTGAGGGTTTTCTAACATTATTTCTTCAGGAACCTTTGATGATTTATCTTTTTTCTGTATCATAGTACCCATTGCACCATCTGCAATCAGTACAGAGTTTTCAATTTTTTTAAGAAGTTTACTCATTCTTTCACCACCTTTAAATAATTTAACCTGGATATATGTTTTTTATTTATCAAATGAAAGTAGGCTATATGGATTATCTTTTAAGTAACTCCATTTCTCCCTGTACACCTATTTTATCATCTTTTATAATAAGCACTCCTTTAATTCCTTCTATGCCATAAATCCATTCTATAACGCTGGCAATATCATCTTTTGTATGAACTTTATTAGCTGCAGCTGTAGCTGCTGCATCTGCTAAAGGTGTCGACTCACTAATTACAGTGACCAAGTCTGCCTTACCTTCACTATAAGAATGCCCCATTTTCCCTGAAGAACTACAAATACCCCATGGGACATCTCTTGCTTTTACTTTAATAGCAAGTTTATCTGAAAATGGTGATTCTTTACCGGCATAAACCCCAATTTTTATATCATCCTTAAGCTTCAAGAAAACATCCCCACCATTTTCTATAATTACCTGATCTGTTTTCTGCAAAACTTTTTCACCCACCTTCTCTGCAAAAACACCAGCAACTGCAGCCATTGGCCCTACCCCTACAAGAGTAGAAGCCTTAACCATCTCTACAATTGCAGAAGGCATATTCATGTTTACTTCAATAGGAAGTAGACTATTAGCAAAAACTTGATTTTCCATTATATAATCATCCATAATTAATCGAAGTTTCCTTATCTCCTGAAAACAAAGCTCCTTTAAAACAAGGGGAGAGAAAATTAGCAAATCTGTTTCTTTATAACAAATATGAAATTTTTCAAACTTAGAAGTATTTTGCTGTCTGTAAAACCTTGGCTCATACATAATTATCTCCATTAGTTTCCAGCGAAAGAGCATTAAAACCACAGGCACTGACACACATCCCACACAAAAGACAATTTTCCTGATCAAGCAATAGTTCCCATGAGGTTTTATCCATTATAAGGGCTTCTGCTTTACAAAGTCCAGTACAAGCGCCACAGTGAACACATGCTTCCTGATTATATGCTATACTTTTTTCTAATATAGTCACATCAATACCTTCATTGTTTAAATACTTTAAAGCCTGATCTAAAGCACTTTTTTTAGATACCTTAATATCCATTACTAATTTGCCTTCTTCATCAGGTAAAATCCTGGCCTGTATAATATTTATAACAATATCATAATTTTTTACTAGATCATATATTATTGCCTTACTTACGTTATCAGGGTGATAAACTAACTGAAGTCTTTTATTTATCATTTATAAGAGCACCCTCTTTCTTCATCTCTATAGGCTTAAATTTTCGAGTATTAGAAAGTTTTTGAACCGGTTCTTCTAAGAGAAAATCACCTTTAGATATCCAATCTTTAAGTTCACTAGCTATTAATCGAGCCTTATTTAAACTAGATAAAGGTGCAGTTGTTACTATTTTACCATTTGGAAGTTTTATTTCTCCTGACCGTAACTCTTCGTAATTAACTCTTCCCAAACTAGGGTTATCCCGAGAACCACCAGCATAATCAATAACCGTTACATCAATGTCTCTATCTCTTATAGCTGTTCTTTTTACCATTTCTTTATTGAGTATGGGTATAGGAATTCCAATCCCAACATATAGACTTACTCCATAATTTGTAACAGATGCAGCGCGAATATAGTTTGAATTCATCTCTTTCAGATCACCAATCACAGCAATTGTTCCTGCTCCGCCAACAGGTATTCCATTTTTTGTTCTTTCTCTACTAGGATTATGCTGAGTTCCTTCCCAGGAAATGTAACCTTGTGCCCCTCCTAAAAAAATCCTAGTACCAATTCCTATAGTTTGATAATATGGATCATTCAAGAGTGGACTTAATTGACCAGCACTACTGTAACTGGCGTTACCATAATTAGCATAAAGAGGTCCCATATATGTATATATAATTTTATTTGATGAATTTACAGCCACCCAATAATTTTGATAACAATTCCTAGGATTAAACAAATATGCCTGATTTAGATCTTCCAGGCTGATATAAGTATCTATTTCTTTCCGTGGATAACAGTCCGTTCCTTTTGCACTTGCACGCAAGTGTACCTTCTTGCCTTTAATTAAATCTTCAATAACATGGGCTCCCCCATATTCATCAGCTAAAATTTCAGACTCTTCTGTTGCTCCTATATATGCATCAACAGCTGCAATACCTGAATATGCTAATACATCATTTAAGTATACCCTTCCCATACGAATAGGTGGATCGGCATGACCGAAGTTTAGAAAAGCTCCGCTGGAACACATAGCACCGAATGTCGCAGTAGTAACAACATCTACTTCTTCAAAAGCCTTGTCTTCACCATGATCATCAACAAAGTCAGACATTTCATCAGCAGTTAAAACAACTGCCTTTCCCTTTTTTATTTTCTCATTAATCTCCGAAAAAGTTTTTTCATTTGTCATTCCTCTATCCCCTTTCCTTTAAGATTACTCATTATATTACATAAGTAAGAGAGCTCTGTTTATTAGCGTCTATATTCCCCTATTTATTAAAAAATCCCCTTCTTGAAGAAGAGGGTTCTTATGGAATCTCATCTTCAGAACATTTTTTGTTCTACTGGAATTAGCACCGTGCTTATGCCGGTTGCCGGGCTTCATAGGGCCAGTCCCTCAGCCTTCTCTTGATAAGAAAAATATTCTATTTTATAGCGTAAAAAATATAATAATCCTAGTAATTCGATTTGATATTACTAAATTATCATTAGTATAGCATAATTATGCATGTACGTCAATAAATATTTCTAATTGTTTAAAATTTCCTCTATATTTATGTCTATAACCTGATCATAGCGAAAATCTGCCTTGCCTACTCGTTCTTTCGGTCCAACACCTACTGTAATCATCCCTGCTTTTATAGCTGCTTCTACACCAGATTCAGCATCTTCAATCACAACACAGTTTTTAGTTTTTACTTTTAGTTTTTCAGCAGTGTATAAAAATAGATCTGGAGCAGGTTTTGTATTTTCTACGCTAAAACCATCAGAAATATGCTCAAAGCTATCAGTAATTTCCAGATTTTCAATAACTTCTTTAGCATTTTTACTGGCTGACGCTACTGCAAGCTTATAGTCATTTTCCTTCAAATAGTCTAATATCTCTTTTATACCTGGCAAAAGATCATCTGAACTAATTGTCTTAACATAATCTTGATAATAATTATTTTTTTGATTCATCATTTCCTGCATTTTCACTTCGCTTACTACTTTTCCATTTAAAAGGATCTCTAGTGATTTTCTTCTAGAAACGCCACGAAGCTTTTCATTATCCTGACGAGTAAAGCTTATTCCTTCTTCTTCAGCAAGACGTTTCCAGGCCAGAAAATGAAATTCAGCTGTGTCTGTAATAACACCATCGAGATCAAAGATAAATGCTTCAATATTTTTATTGATTATTACCACTCCTTTTATAGATATAATATCCATGAAATCATTTTTCATCCCGCTATTTTACTAGCAAGAATTGATTTTTTCACATATATCCACCACATAAATTAAGAATCAAATAAAAAATCTTCAAACTTTTTTCTCAAAGGCTCTAAACGTTTAACAACTGGTAATGCTATTTCTCCATTATCTATCAATTCATCTAATTTTGCTATACTAACCCATTGTGCAGCTATTGTTTCCCCTTCTTGCATTGTCAAATCAGTGACAGATATATTTCTTCTAACTATGTAAGTATCTACAAATGCTGTCACTTCTTTTTTTGTACCAAGTAAGACTAAATTATCTTCTTTTACATTAATTCCGGTTTCTTCAAATAATTCTCTCACTGCACCTGCTCTACTTGTTTCTCCTGTTAAAACTGAACCACCTGTATTCTCCCAAAAATTAGGATATATTTTTTTGTCTGGATGCCTTAGTGTAAGAAGTATTTCATTGTCACTATTCACTGTCCATATATCCACAACAATATGATATTCACCAAGTAGCAATTTATCTCCTCTTATATGCGTTCGATTTAGCGGTTTTCTACTTTCATCAAATAGATCCCATTTTTCCATAATATATCCCCCACAGCCAGCTTATCTTCTATAAGCATAGCTTATTAATTTTAAAAATTTAATCCAAACGCAAGTCACTTCTAAGCAAAATTTCTCTCTTTAATAATCCCTTATCAAATCAGCTAATATTTTAACACCTTTATCAATATCAGCTGGCATAGTCTTTGAAAAAGACATCCTTATATAATTATCACCATCACTATAGCGAGGAAAAAAAGCATTTCCTGTTACAAAAGCAACCTTATTTTCAATAGCTTTTAAAAATAATTTTCCAGCCTTAATATTCTCAGGCAAGTTAAGCCAGTAGAAAAAACCACCTTCTGCATCATAGTATGAAACCGATTCAGGCATATATTTTGCTAAAGCTTTCCCCATTGCCTTTAATCTTTCACTGTAAAAAGGTTTTATCCTGAGAGATTGCTTCTCAATCAATCCCTCGTTGCCTGCTTCTGTAAGAAGTAATTGTCCATAAGTATTTGAAGCCAAATCTGCATTTTGTTTAGCATTACAGCATATATCTATTATTTCTTTCTCTGCACATATCCAGGCAATTCTTAATCCAGGTATAAAAAACTTAGAAAAAGTACCCATAAATAAAACCCGATTGTTTTCATCTAATTCTTTAATAAATGGTAATCGCTCAGAAAAATAATTCAATTCACTATATGGAGTATCCTCAATAATATAAAAATTATATTCTTCAGCCAATTCTAATACTTTTTTCCTTTTTTCTACCGACAATCTCCTCCCAGAAGGATTTGAAAAATCAGGAACAAGATAAACGAATTTAACTACCTTTCCTTGCTTTCTGGCTTTCTTTAGTTCTTCTTCAAACATCTCTACATCTATCCCATCTTCTTGCATATCCAATCCAAGAATATCTGCCTGATAACTTTTTATTGCACCAATACCACCAACATATCCAGGTTTTTCTGTAAATACAAGATCTCCTGGATCTATTAAGATCTTGCTAAGTAAATCTAAACCCTGTTGTGAACCAGTAGTTATAATTAACTCATCACTATTTGTCTTAATCCCTCTTTTTGCTAAAAACTCTATCAAATATTCTTTCAATGGTTTAATACCATCAGTACTAGTATATTGAAAAACATTAACACCAAATTTACTAAACAATTTATCATTTAGAGCAGACAATTCTTGATAAGGAAAGACCTCCTGATCTGGAATCCCTCCAGCAAATGATATAATATCATCTCTAGCAATTAAACTCATCAATCCTGCTAATTCACTATTGCCCATTTCCTGTACTCTACTAGCTAATAATTTATTATACATATTATGAATCCTCCCCTAATTAACTAATATCTATTTTATATTTAATCTATTTATTCTTAGATACTTCTTTTTTTAAATCTTCTAATTCACTTTCTACAATATTTGTTATTTTAGCTATCTCTTTAATTTCAAATCCAACTCGTAACATATTAATTGCTATTCCCCTGGTTCCTTTCTCAATTCCTTTTTCAATTCCTTTTTCAATTCCTTTTTCAATTCCTTTTTTCATACCTTCTTCAATTCCCTTTTTCATACCAATTTCTAATCCCCTTCTTTCACCTTTTCTTTCTGCTGTTTTAATTGCCATTTCTTCATCTCTTAACCACTTCAACCTAGCTTCATAAAGCTCTCTCTCATCTTCACTTAAATACATTGTATCAAGTACTTTAATTGCCTTTTCTAAGTTCTTAACCTCTGCTAATTGATAAGGTATTTTATCTCTATTATATTTATGGGCTCTCTTTAAAAATTCAACCCATCTATCTAATGTAGTTTGAACCTCATCTAGCTCTTTATCATATTTGTCTAATTCAATAAAATGTATTTCTATATCATCGTTTAGTTTTTCTTTAGAATAACAATTAAGTAATTTATATATATTATGATAATCCTCTTCATCTAGGCAATTAAAATTAAGAATATTAATTACTATAGACTTTTCTAATTTATCATAATTAATACCCGTTTTTAATTGTCCTGTATATAATCTAGCCCAATAATACAGTGCTCTTTTATCATAATACTCCTGATCTGTTATCTGCATTTCAATATTATACCAATTATCTTTTTCGTCTACAGCTTTTATGTCTAATATAGATAGCTTGTCATTATGAAACTCTTTTTCATTATATGGATTCTTTATAATCAAATCCATAATTTTCTGGTTTTCGTCTACAATTGAATTGATAAAAGAAATCAAAATATCTTTATTTTCTTCACTACCAAAAAGTTTCTTAAAAGCAAAATCAACCCTAGGATTTAATCTACACATAAAGAAATCCCCCTTTATACCCACTGATTCTATTAAAACTAATATATACCAATTATATCACAATTCATATGGTTAAACAATTTGCAGTCAATCTTGTATTTTCTTAGTCCAGTTAAATGTATTAATATAATATTGACTTCACCATCTAATTTTATAATTTTCTTGACACTAACAGTTATAAATACAATTTCCTGGATTTTAAACTTTCTATCCTTTAATTTTTAAACAAACAGTACTTTTTTCCATCTTCAAAGACCAATTCTAAGTTATATTTCTTCGCTATTTTTGCAAAGGTTTTACTATTATAAAAGGTAATATGTGTAGGATCTCTATGATACCACCAGTTAGCAAATTCATATACTCCAGGATGGAAAACTGTCATAATAGCTAAATACCCACCTTTGTTTAAATGCAATAATAGATTCTCAATCTCTTTAGCAGGATCTTTTAAATGCTCAAAAACTTCAGTAGATGTTATTAAATCATACTTTTTACCCTGATAAACTTTTTTAGAAAAAAAATAAGGATCATAAATATCTACCTCAAAGCCTTTTTCTTTTAACAAATCTGCAAGGACAGGACCTGGTCCACATCCAAAATCTAGCAATCTCTTGACTTTTTCTGTATGTGGCTCAATCACAATATCAATAAATGTTTCAAACATATTTACATAACCAGGATTATCAGGTGTATTTTCATGTTCTGCATAACGTTCTTTTTCTTCTTGATGATCTAATATCTCATTCTCATCAATAAAAATTAGCTCACAATCCTGACAAAAATAATATGGTGATTGTAAGTTTATTGTTTCTATTTTATCACTATTACATATTTTACAGTTCATTTATAATTCAACTCCTGGTATTAATATTTTTCTACTTGAATGAAAAAACTACTGCTATAATATTTAATACTCTCTTATTGCCTCAGCCAGCCTTTTAACACCCACTTCTATCATCTCTTCATCTGGACAGGAAAAATTTAAACGCAGAGTATTTACCGACTCCTTATTTATATAAAAAGGGAGACCAGGTACGAAAGCAACTTTTTTCGTTATTGCTATATCGAACAGTTTCAAAGAATCCATTCCTTCAGGAAGAGTCATCCACAAAAACATTCCGCCTTCAACCTTTGTTATAGAAACTTCCTTAGCTAAGTATTCATTTATTGCTTCTATCATTTTTAAACGTTGCTTATTATATCTATCCTTTATTTTATAGATATGTGCATCAAGTCCATTATTGATTATATACTGATACACTATCCGTTGTCCAATATAGTTTGTATGTAAATCTGAAGCCTGTTTAGCTACGATTAGTTTTTCCATTATCTCATCATCAGCCACCATCCATGCGATTCTGAAGGATGGAGCAACTAGTTTTGAAAATGTCCCTAATAAAATAGTATTATTATTTCTTAGCTTTTTAAAAGATACAATATCTTCACCAACATATCTCAGTTCTCCATAAGGATCATCTTCAACAAGTATTATATCTTTTCCAGCAATCATCTTAACAATTGCTTTCCTATTTTCTTCACTATATCTTACCCCTGAGGGGTTTTGAAAATTAGGAACCAGATAAATCAATTTGGAAGAAGATCTATCCAAAGTATTAGCCAGTATTTCCAACTCAAGTCCATCATCTAATAAAGGAACTGTCTGGAAAGATGGTTGATATAAGGAAAAAGCCTGAATTGCTCCCAGATAACCTGGTTCCTCAATAATAATCTCATCACCTTTATTCATAAAAATCTTCCCTATTAAGTCAAGGCCCTGTTGGGATCCACTTGTTATCAATATATTTCTAGCCTCAACTTCAATTCCTCTATCCCTATATCTTCTAGCTATATATTCTCTAAGAGGAAGATAGCCCTCTGTACTACTATACTGAAGAATATCTTTACCATACAGATCAAACCGCTGATTAGCAGCCTCTTGCACTTCTTGAACTGGAAACAAATCCTTATTGGGCAGACCTCCTGCAAAAGAAATCATATCAGGATCTATTGCTACCTTCAAAATCTCCCTAATAAAAGACTTTGAAACATTGCTAATTCGTTCTGAAAATAAGTTATTACACATCATAATACCTCCTTTTTTTTCTGACGTAGATATATACGAAACACCCCTGTAAAGTTTGCTCTACAAGGGTGTTTTTTTCAAAAACTATATTAATATATAAATGGGTAAATTTATTTACTTAAATATAATCTCAACTACATATCTTTCAACATTTCTACAATATTATCTCCCATTTCAGAGGTGCTTAATTCTCCACCCATATCAACTGTAA
This sequence comes from Halanaerobiaceae bacterium ANBcell28, assembly GCA_037623315.1. Classification (GTDB taxonomy): domain Bacteria; phylum Bacillota; class Halanaerobiia; order Halanaerobiales; family DTU029; genus JBBJJH01. The sequence goes on along the minus strand of JBBJJH010000029.1, from coordinate 14,030 downwards.
GGAGATTATCATCAAGTGATTTTTTAACTACTGCATCTACTTTTTCATTCAAATCACTGTGACCTAGATACTCAAGAATCATACCTGCTGACATTACTGCAGCCAGCGGATTAGCAATATTTTGCCCAGCTATATCTGGTGCTGAACCATGAACTGGCTCAAACATAGAAACTGTATCTGGATTAATATTACCAGAAGCAGCCAGACCCATACCGCCTTGAAGCTCAGCTCCCAGGTCAGTAATAATATCACCAAAGATATTACAGGTTACTATTACATCAAAAATTTCAGGGTTTCTAACCATTTTCATAGTAATAGCATCAATTAAATAATGATCTGTTTCTACATCACTATAATTTTCAGCTATATCTTTAAAGGCCCTCTGCCAGAGATTATGGGAATAAGTTAGAACATTACTCTTATCACAAATAGTCAACTTACCCTTAGTCTCTTGAGCATATTCAAAAGCATATTTAATAATCCTGTCAACACCTTTACGAGTTGATATCATATCCTGTGTGGCTATCTCATCAGGGGTATCTTTTTTAAAGAAACCACCTACACCAGCATAAATACCCTCAGTATTTTCCCTGACTACCATAAAATTAAGATCATCACAAGTTTTATCTTTCAAAGGACAAAATCTTTCGTTATAAAGTTTAACAGGTCTTAAGTTTACATACTGATCAAAGTAAAAGCGTAAATTCAAAAGAATACCTTTTTCCAGTACTCCAGGTTCAACAGCAGGATCTCCTACTGCACCTAAATAAATAGCATCAAATGTTTCTAATTCATTCAAAACATTCTCTGGAACAAGCTCACCAGTTTTTAAATACCTGTCTGCCCCAAGATCAAATTCTTCAAATGAGAGGTTCAAATCATTTTTAGAGTTAAAATACTCTAAAACCTTCATGCCTTCTCTAACTACTTCTTTTCCTATTCCATCTCCAGGAATTAACGCAATTCTAGGCATTTTTATTAACCTCCTTTTTAACTTTCTCAATCAAGCCACCAGCTTTAATGATTTCCTGCATAAACTCAGGAAATGGCTCAGCTTGATAAGTTTTGTCATTATCTAAATCTTTGATTTGACCAGAATCTAGATCTACTTCAATCTTAGAAGCAGCATCAATATTCTCTACTGCTTCTTTAGAAATTAATATTGGAAGTCCAATATTAATAGAATTTCGATAAAAGATACGAGCAAAACTTTCAGCAATTACACAGGAAACGCCTGCTGCTTTAATAGATATAGGAGCATGTTCACGGGAACTTCCAGATCCAAAATTTCTCCCACCAATAATGATGTCACCATCTTCTACCTCAGTGGCAAAATTCTCATCTATATCCTTCATACAGTATTTAGCCAGTTCTTTAGGATCAGAACTATTCAAATAACGAGCTGGAATAATTACATCTGTATCAACATTATCTCCATACTTAAATACTTTTCCTTTTAACTTCATTATAGAACCTCCTCTGGATGAGCTATATATCCTTTAATTGCAGAAGCTGCAGCAACTGCTGGATTAGATAAATAAACTTCGCTCTCAGGATGACCCATTCTACCAACAAAATTACGATTAGTAGTAGCAATGGCTTTTTCACCTTTAGCCAGAATACCCATATGACCTCCAAGACAAGGTCCACAGGTAGGTGTACTAAAAGCAACACCTGCATCAATAAATATTTCCACAAGACCCTCTTGTACAGCCTGTTTATATATCTCTTGAGTTCCAGGGAAGATAATACATCTAACATCAGAGTGAACTTTATTACCTTTAAACACCTCTGCTGCTATCCTTAAATCTTCAATTCTACCATTTGTACATGAACCAATAACAGATTGATCTATCTTCACATGACTGGACTCACTAACTGATCTAGTGTTTTCCGGCAAATGCGGGAAAGCAATCTGAGGTTCTATTTTACTAACATCATATTCAATAACACGCTCATAATTAGCATCTTCATCACTATAATAAGCCGTATATTCTCTACTAGCCCTATCTTTTAAATAAGCCTCAGTTTTATCATCAGAAGCTATTAAGCCACATTTCCCACCAGCTTCAATAGCCATATTGGACATGGTCATTCTTCCGTCCATGGATAACTGCTCAATAACCTCGCCAGTAAATTCCATAGCCTTATAAAGCGCACCATCAACACCTATATCACCAATTGTATGAAGAATTAAGTCTTTACCACTAACCCATGGCTTCAGCTCACCTTTATAAACAAATTTAATTGTTTCAGGAACTCTGAACCACAAATAGCCACTAGCCATAGCAGCAGCAATATCAGTACTACCAACACCAGTTGCTAAAGCACCTAAGGCACCATAGGTACAGGTATGTGAATCAGCACCAACAATAATTTCACCAGGTAAAGCCAATCCTTTTTCTGGTAAGAGGCAGTGTTCAATACCCATTTGACCTATTTCAAAATAATTTGTAATCTCATATTTTTTAGCAAATTTCCTAATCATCTTAGCATGCTCAGCAGACTTAATATCCTTATTTGGTGTAAAATGATCAGGAACAATAGCCACCCTATCCTTATCATAAACCTTATCTACTCCAATTTTATTAAACTCCTTAATAGCAACTGGAGTTGTAACATCATTACCAAGGACCATATCAACTTTCGCATTAACTATCTGTCCTGCTTTTACTTGATCAAACTCAGTATGGGCAGCAATAATCTTTTCAACCATCGTCATCCCCATATACATCCCCTCCTTATATTATAATAAATTTTCCCCAACGATTATACGGGTTGTAACTTCTAACAATGCTAATAAAGCATCTATACAATTTAACTAACATTTAAAATAGTTCTCAAAAACAAGCAGCCTTATAGATTAAGCATTCAATTTTACTGTCATATACTTATTAATAGCGTCTAAATAAGCCAGTGTACTGGCATAAATAATATCTGTATCAGCTGAATGCCCTATATAGGTTTTATTATCTATTTCTAATTTAACAACAACTTCACCTAAAGCATCTGTGCCCTCTGTAATGGCATCAATTTTATAAGAAATTAATTTAACATCATCAATTCTAATCACATCATTAATTGCCTTAAAAATAGCATCAATTGGTCCATCCCCACTACAGGCAGCAGTTTCAAGAACTTCTTCTTCTCTTTTTATCTTAATTGTTGCAGTAGGGAGAAGAGTATTACCGCTATTTACAGATACATACTCTAACTCATATACACTTTCAGCTGCGTAGAGTTCGTTATTAATCAAAGCCTCTATATCAACAGCACTTAGCTTCTTCTTCTTATCAGCCAGGTCCTTAAACCTTTTAAATAATTCCTCAAAAGAACTTTCACTAAGTTCATATCCTAAATCAGCCACAAAGTCTCTAAAAGCATGACGGCCAGAATGTTTTCCAAGAACCAGAGAGTTTTGTTCAAGACCAATAGACTTTGCATCCATTATTTCATATGTTGTTCTCTCTTTGATTACTCCATCCTGATGAATTCCAGATTCATGTGCAAATGCATTTTCTCCTACAATTGCCTTATTCGGCTGAATTGGCATACCTGTAAGATTAGACACCATCCTACTAAGTCTCATAATCTGCTTTGTATCTTGAGTAATTTCAGACTGATATATATCTTGCCTGGTTCTCAAGGTCATTATTAGTTCCTCAAGAGCCGTATTTCCAGCCCTTTCACCAATACCATTAACCGCAACCTCTATCTGAGTAGCACCATTCTCAATAGCAGCCAGACTATTAGCAACTGCAAGACCTAAATCATTATGACAATGAACACTAATTTCAGCCTGGTCTATATTGCTTACATTTTCTCTAATTTCCTTTATCATATTCCCAAATTCTTGAGGAACAGCATATCCAACAGTATCAGGTATATTAATAACCTTAGCACCTGCTTTAATTACCTCTTCAAAAACCTTTGAAAGAAAAGGTATTTCACTTCTAGAGGCATCCTCTGCCGAAAACTCAATGTTGGAAGTATATTTAGCCGCATACTTTACTGCTTCTATAGCTTTTTCCAGAACCTGTTCTTCACTTAAGCGTAATTTATATTTCATATGAATAGGAGAAGTAGCTATAAATACATGAATCCTGGGATTAGCACCATCTTTCAAAGCATCCCATGCCCGATCTATATCCTTAAAATTAGACCGAGCAAGACCAGCTACTTCAACATCTCTAATTGTATCAGCTAATTTTTTAACTGAAAGAAAATCACCTTTTGAGGCGATAGGAAAGCCTGCCTCAATTACATCTACTTTCAAGCGTGCTAATTGTTTAGCTATCGCCAATTTTTCTTCATCAACCAAACTAACACCAGGAGACTGTTCACCATCTCTTAAAGTAGTATCAAAAATCTTTATTCTACCCATTCTTTATCTCCCCTCTTATTTCTTAACCCAGGACATCATATTCCTTAACTTGGAACCCACCTTTTCTAATAAAGAATCTTCATCCTGTTTTGTTAAAGCATTAAAATGAGGTCTATTAGCCTGATTTTCTAAAATCCAATCTCTTGCAAATTTACCACTTTGAATGTCTTTAAGAACTTCAGACATTTCATTTTTAACATCATCAGTAATCAATCTTGGACCTACCATCAAATCACCATATTGAGCTGTATCACTAATTGAATAGCGCATATTGCTTAATCCACCTTCATAAAGAAGATCTACAATCAATTTCAATTCATGAAGACACTCAAAATAAGCTACTTCAGGTTGATAACCAGCTTCAACTAAAGTCTCAAAACCTGCTTTAATTAAAGCAGTAGTACCACCACATAATACAGCTTGTTCACCAAACAAATCAGTTTCAGTTTCTTCTTTAAATGTTGTTTTGATAACACCAGCTCTAGTACAGCCAACACCCTTAGCATAGGCTAAACCAATAGCTTCAGCCTTGCCAGAATAGTCTTGCTCTACAGCTAATAATCCTGGAACACCTTTTCCTTCAGTATAAGTACGTCTTACAAGATGTCCTGGGCTCTTTGGAGCTACCATAATAACATCCACATTTTTAGGTGGAACAATTTGAGAAAAATGAATATTAAAACCATGAGAGAAAACAAGAGTATTACCTTCTTCTAAATTGGGCTCAATATCATTTTTGTAAACAAGACTTTGAATTTCATCAGGTAATAAAATCTGAATAAGATCTGCTTTAGCAGCAGCTTCAGCTGCAGTATAAACTTCAAAACCATCTTCAACAGCCTTAGTGTAATTTTCTCCTTCTTTTTGAGCAACAATTACATTCAAACCACTATCTCTTAAATTTTGTGCCTGGGCATGCCCCTGGCTTCCATAACCTACAACTGCTATAGTTTTACCTTCCAATACTTCCAAGTTAGCATCCTTATCATAATACATTTCTACCATTTAAACCACTCCTTAATTTATTTTTTAAAAATGACTTGTTTTTTTAAAAAAACTAAGTTACTTTACGCAAAAAGCACACTCAATCTTCAAGTAAATATATCTTAACAATCTAATCAGTAACCTGTCCCCGATTTAAAGCAACAATACCTGTTCTCACAATATCTCTAATACCAAATTCCTTTAAGATTTCAATTAATCCTTCAATTTTATACTCTGTACCTGTTGCTTCAATCATAATGCTATCTTTAGATAAATCCACTACTTTTGCTCTAAAAGTATCGACAATTTGAATTATTTCTGAACGATTTTCTTTAGGACAGTCAACACGGATCAAAGCCAGATCTCTATCAACAATATTAGACTTATCTAATTCAATTATTTCAATTACCTCTATCAACTTATCCAGTTGTTTTTTTACCTGTTCTAAAGTTCTATCATCAGCACTTAGCTCAATAGTCATTCTAGAATAATCAGGATTATCTGTTTCCCCAACATTCAAGCTATCAATATTAAAATTTCTTCTACTAAGTAATCCTGAAATTCGAGTTAATACTCCAGGATGATTAGCCACAGTAACTGATAATATATGTTTATGCTTCATTACACTAACCTCCTATCATTTCTTGAATACCTTTACCAGCAGGCACCATAGGAAATACATTTTCCTCCTGTGCCACTTTTATGTCCATTAAAACCGGACCATCATGATTTAAAGCATCTTCAAGAGCTTTTGACAATTCCTTAGCATCTTCTATTCTAGCAGCGTAAATACCATATGCTTCTGCCAATTTCACAAAATCAGGATTTTCCAGTATAGTTGAAGAATATCTCTTTTCAAAAAATAATTCCTGCCACTGCCTAACCATACCCAGCGAACTATTATTTAAGATAATTATCTTTACTGGCAAATTATAATTCTTAATTGTAGCAAGTTCTTGTACATTCATCTGGAAGCTTCCATCACCAGAAATATCAATTACAACATCATCTTTTCTTCCTAATTGTGCTCCTAAAGCTGCTGGTAAACCATAACCCATAGTTCCTAATCCACCAGAACTTAAGAAATTACGAGGCACAGAATAGTTGTAATATTGAGCAGCCCACATTTGATTTTGCCCTACTTCAGTTACAATAACTGCTTTCCCATCAGTCAATCTATTAAGTTCTTCAATTACATATTGAGGCTTTATTTCATTACTATCATCATCATACTTATAAGGATTATTTGTTTTCCATTCACATATTTGTGTAATCCATGCCTCTTTCTTACTTTCTTTAATTAGAGGACTTAAGCCCTCTAATACCTCTTTAGCATCTCCAATAAGAGGTATTAATGCATCCACATTTTTGCTAATCTCTGCAGGATCAATATCTATATGAATTACTTTAGCATTTGGAGCAAAAGTATCTAGCTTTCCTGTAACTCTATCATCAAAACGAACACCTACAGCAATAATTAAATCTGATTCTGTCAAAGCATAATTGGCAGATCTACATCCATGCATACCAGGCATACCCAAAGACAATTCATTATCTTCTGGGAAAGCACCTAAACCCATCAATGAAGTTATTACAGGTATTCTAGATTTTTTTGCAAAAGCTTCTAAGACGTTTCCTGCACCAGAACTAATAGCTCCACCACCAGCAAATATAACAGCTTTTTTTGATGAATTTATTAATTCGGCTGCTTCACTTAACTTATCTTTATCAATGTTGTATTCAGGATTATATCCAGGTAAATCAATTGACTCAGGATATTCAAATTCAGCTAATTCTTTTGTAATATCAACTGGTAAGTCTATCAATACTGGACCAGGTCTTCCAGAACTAGCAATATAAAACGCTTCTTTAATTATTCTAGCCAGATCTTTAACATCAGTTACAAGATAATTATGTTTAGTAATAGGCATTGTTATTCCTCTAACATCAGCCTCTTGAAAAGCATCTTTACCCAATAAACTACTAGAAACCTGTCCGGAAAAAGCAACCATTGGAACTGAATCCATATAAGCTGTAGCTAAACCAGTAACCAAATTAGTTGCTCCAGGACCTGAAGTTGAGATACAAACACCTACTTTTCCTGTACTTCTAGCATATCCATCGGCAGCATGAATAGCTCCTTGTTCATGTCTTGTTAAGACATTTTTAAATGGTGCATCATAAAGTTTGTCGTATATAGGAATTACTGCCCCCCCAGGATATCCAAAAAGAACCTCCACATTTTCTTTTTTTAATGACTCTATAAATATCTCGGCACCGGATATTTTTGCCATTTATATCACTCCTCTAAAAACTAATACTATTTAAACTTATTTTTAAGTATCTATTACTTAACATATTTAATATAGTCAAACTTAAACACTAACTCACTTAAATGTAAGATTTGGATAAAATTTAAAAACCCTGGGCATAGCAACCCAGGGTAACCCTATCATTATTGATAGTTTATTTCAAAAGTACACCCTACTAACTACTAAAATTCTAGATACTTTTTGCATATTTAAATTTTTAAAACTTAATCTTTATATAAAGTAAAGTTAAATCTTCATTATAAAAACAATTTTTAGTCTACTATTGCACCTTTATCAGCAGTCTTTACATAACGTGCATATCTTTTAATATACCCATCAGTTTCAGGTAATTCGGCCTGAAAAGATTTCATTCTTTCTTCTAATTCTTTATCTTCTATTATAAGCTCCAATTTCTTTTCTTTCATATTTATACTAATAATATCGCCTTCTTCTATAATAGCAATGGGACCAGCAAGTGCTGCCTCAGGTGAAACATGACCTATAGCTGCACCTCTTGTAGCACCAGAAAAGCGTCCATCAGTAATTAAAGCAACACTATCATCTAATCCCATACCAGCTAATGATGATGTGGGTGTTAACATCTCGCGCATACCAGGTCCACCTTTAGGCCCTTCATATCTAATAACTACAACATCACCTGCTTTAATTTTGCCTGTAGAAATAGCTTCAACAGCTTCTTCTTCTCCGTTAAATACTCTAGCCGGTCCTTCATGGACTAGCATTTCCTCTGCAACTGCCGCTTGCTTAACTACAGATCCTGCTGGAGCAATATTACCATATAATACAGCCAATCCACCTTCCTGATGATATGGGTCATCCAAAGGCCTTATAATATCATAATTTATTGAAGCTGAATTTACACTTTTTAAATTCTCTTTTAGAGTTTTAGTTGTAACAGTCAGTACATCCTCTTCAATTAAATTATCCTCAGCCAAAACCTTTAATACAGCCTGTATTCCACCTGCATGATATAAATCCTCAATATGATTAATGCCAGCAGGAGTTAAACTACAAATATGAGGAACTTCCTTAGCAACCTCATTTATGAGACTTAAATCAAAATCTATCCCTGCCTCATTAGCAATAGCCGGTAAATGCAAAGCAGTATTTGTTGAGCAGCCAAGAGCCATGTCAACAGCAACTGCATTCCTAAACGATTTTTCATTAACAATATCTAATGGTCGTATATCTTCTCTAACTAAATCCATAACAGCTCTACCTGCTTGTTTTGCTAATCTTTTCCGTTCTGCATATACAGCAGGTATAGTTCCATTACCAGGTAAACCAAGACCTAATACCTCTGTAAGACAATTCATAGAATTAGCAGTAAACATACCTGCACAGGAACCAACTCCTGGACAAGCTACTTTTTCAATTTCTTTCAATTCTTCTTCATCCATTTTTCCTGCATTTACTGCGCCAACAGCCTCAAAAACATTATGAAGGTCTATACTTTTACCCTTATGCTTACCAGCCAACATAGGCCCTCCACTAACTAATATAGTTGGAATATTTAAGCGCAATGCAGCCATCAACATACCTGGCACAATTTTGTCGCAATTGGGTATTAATACCAATGCATCAAAACGATGAGCTCTTGCCATCGTCTCCACTGTATCTGCTATTAATTCACGACTAGGCAAAGAATACTTCATACCCTCATGACCCATAGCAATTCCATCACAAACACCAATCGTAGAAAACGCTATCGGTGTTCCACCTGCACTATAAACACCATTTTTTACTTCTTCGCTTATTAAATTTAAATGCTTATGTCCTGGAATTATATCATTAGCAGCATTGGCTATACCTATTATCGGTTTGTCAAGATCTTCTTCATCCAAACCTGTAGCATATAAAAGAGAACGATGTGGCGCTCTTTCAATTCCCTTTTTTATTGCATCACTATTCATAAAAATACCTCCCCTACTCTATCTACTTCTTACTCAGGTACTATAATATCCTTCAACATTCTTGCAAAGAGTAACTTATTTTTGTAAGAAACACCAAGTCAAAATAAGTGCTACTTATAATGTCAAAATAGTAGTACTCCGAATTTTAACTAAGACTCAGCAAAAAAACCTTTATCAAGTCTTCTCATTTAATTACTAATTATATTATCTCGAGTGTATTTTGTCAATACTGTTAACGAATATTTTATTTTCTTCAGGGAGACCTATGCTAACACGTATGTGTTCAGGATAGCCTAATGGCTTACCTGGCCTAATTACTACTCCAATTTTTAATAATTTAGAGAATAAGTCCATCGAATCACATTTCATATCTACTAATATAAAGTTAGCTTCTGTTGGAACATAGTTAATTCCTCTTTTCTCAAACTCTTTATACAAGTATTTTTTACCTGATTCATTAACTTCAATTGTCTTTTTTAAAAAATCCTCATCCCGCAAAGCTATTTGAGCAGCTTTCTGGGCTAATCTATTAACATTAAAAGGATCTCTAGTCTTTGCCAATAATCCAATTATTTCAGGATTAGCAATAGCATAACCAATCCTCAGCCCTGCTAAGGCATATGCTTTTGAAAAGGTTCTAAAAGAAATGATTGGATATCCTTCTTTAATATAATCTATAGCGTCTGGATAGTCTTTACTTTGCACATATTCAAAATAAGCTTCATCCAAAATTACTATAATATCATTTGGGATACTATCCATAAAAGATCTTAACTCTTCATCTTTAATAATTGTACCTGCAGGATTATGAGGACTGGTCAGAAAAATCATTTTAGTTTTTTCATTTACAGCATCAGCAATTTTATTTAAATCTTGATAATATGGATCCATATTAACTTTTTTCAGCTTAGCCCCCATTAAATTGGAAACAAATATATACTCTACAAAGGTAGGATCAGAAATAATAATTTCATCTTCCTCAGTTATAAAGGTTTCGGCCAATACCTTTAATAAACCATCAGAACCGTTACCAAAAAGCAGCATATCTTCGTTTATTTCTAATTTTAATGCTAGATCTTTTTTTAAAATTCTACACGCACCATCCGGATAGCGATGTATATTTTCTGATTCCTGAATTAAAGCGGCTTTGACTTTTTCAGAAACCCCTAAAGGATTCTCATTAGAAGCCAACTTAACAACATTTTCTAGACCATACTCTAACTTAACCTCCTCAATAGGTTTACCAGGTATATAAGGCTTTAGCTTAGCAAGTTCTTTTCTACTTAATTTCTCAACATTAGATTTAAAACTCATATTACTCTCCCCTCTAAAAATCAAAATTTTGTATATTCTATTATTAATTTCTATTTTTATTCAATTTCTCCTTTAATATAACTACCTAAAATCTTAAAAAATACAGATTTTTTTTCAATTGCGTCTAAAGCTACTCTCACATGACGATTTTTTTGATGTCCCTCAAAATCAATATAAAAAACATATTCTCCTAATTGTCTCTTAGTCGGTCTTGATTCAATTCTAGTCAAGTTAATATTCTCACGTTTAAATTCACTTAATATACTATATAGAACACCAGCTTCATTAATCGTTGGGGCACATATAATAGAAGTTTTATATTCTTTATCCATTTCAGGGAACTCATCTTTAACATCTAATTTATTTGCAACAACTAAGAAACGAGTATAATTATTTGTCATATCCTCTATTCCTTCAGCTAATATTTCTAAGTCATATAGCTCACTTATTCTTTTTGACCCAATCATAGCTTTCGTATTATTTCCATCTATAATTTCTGCTGCTTGAGCAGAACTAGCAGTATACTTTATCTGAACCTCTTTTAAGTTTTGATTAATATACTTATTAGTTTGACCTATAATTTGTGCTATAGAATAAAGTTCTTTTATATCATTTATTTTTGTCCCTGCAGGGGCCATAAGATAATGTTTTATAGGTACAATAATCTCATCAACCACTACTACATACGAATTCGAATACAAAAGATCCATACATAGCTTAACTGCTCCTTCAAGGGAATTTTCAATAGGAATAACTCCTCTTGTAATCTCACCTGTTTGCAATTTTTCAAATATCTCATTAAAAGATCGTAAAGAAAATAGATCTTCTTTGCTACAATACTTCATTGCTGCCTGTTCACTAAAAGTTCCCTCTGGTCCTAAATATCCACACTTATTTGTTTTCATAAATATCATCTCCTAATTTTATTTTAATTTAATAGATATTAAAAACTACTAAAGAAAGTTTTTAATAATTAATTTCCTAAACATTAAAAAAACCTTGTTCCTTTATAAAGGAACAAGGTTTGCCTTGCTATACCATCCTTTAAGTTACGTAAGTGATTAAATAATTTTATCCAATGGATAACTTTGTTTAATCAAGTGGAAGTATGTATTATATACTTCCTTAGCTTAGATAACCAGTCATAATTAACGGTTGACATCCGGTAGCACCTACTATAATTATTCAGCCCTACAACTCCCAGGGGAACTTCATTTAAAGTATTTTCACCAGTCTTCCACCACCACTGGCTCGCTTTAGAAAAAATTCATTAAACTACTTTCCCTGTTCACTGTTTTCAACATTATTAAAATTCTATTTAGCTTATTATACGTAATTTCTATTAATTTGTCAAGAAAAATTATTAATCTATATCAAAATAATTAAAATAACTAAAAAAACACCCTTATGGGTGTACTATAATTTGGAGCGGGAAACGAGATTTGAACTCGCGACCCTCACGTTGGCAACGTGATGCTCTACCACTGAGCTATTCCCGCATATGGTGGAGGGAGAAGGATTCGAACCTTCGTAGGCATCGCCGGCAGATTTACAGTCTGCTCCCTTTAGCCACTCGGGCATCCCTCCATATTTAATTCTTCTAAGTTTTAAAAATCACATTTCAATTCACTTTAATTTATTGATCTTTAGGTTTAAAACTTTACATCAGCTTTCATGGTGGAGATAAGGGGACTTGAACCCCTGACCTCTTGACTGCCAGTCAAGCGCTCTCCCAGCTGAGCTATATCCCCAAAATATATTGGAGCCAATGACCGGATTTGAACCGGTGACCCCTTCCTTACCATGGAAGTGCTCTACCTGCTGAGCTACATTGGCAAATGGCGAAGGCGATGGGATTTGAACCCACGATCTCCGGCGTGACAGGCCGGCGCGATAAACCACTACGCTACGCCTCCTTAATTTCATTAACTCAATATCAAATCAAAAATCTTTTTAAATTGTAATAAATGGTGGGCGAAACAGGGCTCGAACCTGTGACCCCCTGCTTGTAAGGCAGGTGCTCTCCCAACTGAGCTATTCGCCCGCAATGGCACCCTCAAGGAGATTCGAACTCCTGCCGCCAGGATGAAAACCTGGTGTCCTAGACCCCTAGACGATGAGGGCATATAATGGCGGAGAGGGAGGGATTCGAACCCTCGCTAGAGCAATAAACCCTACTACAGGTTTAGCAAACCCGCCCCTTCAGCCACTTGGGTACCTCTCCATTTGGTGGGTCTAAGTGGATTTGAACCACTGACACTGCGGGTATGAACCGCATGCTCTAGCCAGCTGAGCTATAGACCCATGTTAAAAGTTTTATTGGAGCGGGAGGCGGGACTCGAACCCGTAACCCTCAGCTTGGAAGGCTGATGCTCTAGCCAATTGAGCTACTCCCGCAAAACTTTATGCTTAGAGAAATAAATTTTTTTAAATTATATTGGTTGCGGGGACCGGATTTGAACCGATGACCTTCAGGTTATGAGCCTGACGAGCTACCAGACTGCTCCACCCCGCGTCAAATGGTGAGCCATGGAGGAATCGAACCTCCGACGCCCTGATTAAAAGTCAGGTGCTCTACCGACTGAGCTAATGGCCCAAGATAAATGGCTAGGGCGGTAGGATTCGAACCTACGCGTCATGGGACCAAAACCCATTGCCTTACCGCTTGGCTACGCCCTAACACTTAAAATAAATTTTGGCGGTGTCCTACTCTCCCACGAAGTCACCCTCGCAGTACCATAGGCGCAGAAGGACTTAACTACTGTGTTCGAAATGGAAACAGGTGTTTCCCCCTCGCTATTACCACCAAAAACTTTTTTATATTAAATGTTTGCTTAAATGTTTTCGCTTAATAATTATAACATAATAATTTTCTTTGTCAAATAATTTTAAAAAATTAATTTGTCAAGTCACTAAGTCATTTATTTAAACTTATACAAGTTAATGACCTAATTTATTCAGCGACAATAAATATTATAACATAGAAATTATATTTGTCAACTATTAAATCATTTATTGTTTTAACATTTTAAACATACCTTCAAAGTTGCATACAGAAAAAATTAAAATGAGATTAAGTCCTCGACCTATTAGTACTAGTCA